>NZ_DATHFX010000285.1:0-4683 GCF_035317885.1 Pinirhizobacter sp. | reverse complement strand
AGTGTGCCGGTCGCGGTGGCGGCGAGCCGCACGTGCCAGGTCTGCTCCCGCGAGTGGTTGATCGACACCAGGTGCTCGTCCCGGTCCTCGATCCACTTCACCGGGCGGTCGAGCAGCACGGCGGCCAGCGGCACCAGGATGATGTCTGGTACCCCGACAAGCTCGCAACGCTGCTGCCGATGTTCGCCGCGCGCCCGTCGCTGTCCCTGGTGTTTACCAATGCCCGTCTCGTCAATGCGGGCGGTGAGACGCTGGGGCATACCCTGTTCGACGCCCTGATACTGTCATCAGATGAAATCGCCAGCATCCATCGCGGCGATGCCTTCGACGTGCTGGTGCGCCGCAGCGCGGCTACCGGCGCCACCGTGGCCCTGCGCCGGACGCTGCTGGACCAGGCTCTGCCGATCGCCAACGGATGGATCCACGACGAGTGGCTGGCCATCGGTGCCGCCGCCATCGGCGAGGTCGACCTGGTGGAACGACCCCTGATCGATTATCGCCAGCACGGCGGCAACCAGGTCGGCATGCGCAAGCGGCGCATGCGCGACCGCTGGCTGGACATGTTCCGCCCGTGCGAGCCATTGTTGCGCGGCGAGCTTGCCCGCATGGACACGCTGGACGCCTGGCTCACTGGGCATCCCGCACCTGGCCTGCAGGGCAGGCGCGCCGCAGTGGACGCACGGCATCGACACTATGTCGCACGCCTGGCATTGGGTGAACGCCCGCGGCTGCAACGCTGGCCCGCCGTCATCGGCGAGTGGTCACGTGGCGACTACGGACGCTACAGCAATGGATTTCGCTCGGTGCTGCGCGACATGCTTCGGCGGGGCTGAAGACGCCGGCGTAGGCCTCGAAGCCGGCTAAGACGCCCCTACTTCAGGAGCTGCGATTCGAGCAGCGCGGACCCGATGGTAGCGGCACAGTTTCCGGCGTTGCCACCGCTACTGCTGCAAACCTGGCGCCCCGCCGTGTCATTGACCACGTTCGGGGTAGGATCGTAGGAGTGGTTGGGTCTGGTAACACAACCGCCAAGGGTCACTGCGGCCAGGACAACGATGACGTAACGGCTCATGGCATGGATCCTGTTTGGCGGCTACATCCGGCATGGTAGCTCAAAGCCCCTGATAATTAGGCCCAGCCCCACCCTCAGGCGTCACCCAAGTAATAATCTCGTACGGATCCTTGATATCGCACGTCTTGCAATGCACGCAGTTCGCCGAGTTGATCTGCAGCCGCTTGCCCGCCTCGTCCTCAACGATCTCATACACCCCGGCCGGACAGAACCGCTGGCAAGGATTCCCATACTCAGTCGTACACCGGTCAATGCAAATGGTGGTGTCCAGCACCTTCAAATGCACCGGCTGGTCTTCATCGTGCTCGGTGGCCGCAAAGTACACGCTGGCCAGGCGGTCGCGCGGCGGCAGGGTACGTTCGACGTAGTCTTTCGTCGGCGCCTCATACTGGTCAAGTTTCTTAAGCGACGACCAGTCGGCATGGTTGCGCAGCGTCCAGGGCGAAGCGCCGCCGGTGACGGTTTCCCACGCCGCGTTGATCAAACCCCACCAAAGCCCCTTGTTGAACCCCGGGCGGATGTTCCGCACCTTCTTAAGCTCAGCCATGATCGCCGAGTCACGAAGCTTCGCATCGAAGCCCGTCGGTGCCAGCGACCCTGCCACATGCTCGGCCGCCAGCATCCCCGACCGGATCGCCTGGTGCGTACCCTTGATCTTCGGCACATTCAACAGGCCTGCAGCATCGCCGATCATTAGCGCACCGGGCATCTCGGTCTTCGGCAGCGACTGGTACCCGCCCTCGACAATGGCCCGCGCGCCGGCGGAAACAATGCTCCCGCCCTCCAGCAACGCCTTGACCTTCGGGTGGTGCTTCAACTGCTGGAATGCCTCGAACGGCGAGAACATCGGGTCGGGGTAATCCAGGCCTGCCACGAACCCGATCGCCACGCGGTCGTTGTCCAGGTGGTAGATGAAGCTCCCGCCATAAGTGTCGTTGGCCAAGGGCCACCCCAGGGTGTGCATCACCTTGCCCGGCGTGCCTCGCCCGGCGGGAAGCTGCCACAGTTCCTTGATACCGATGCCGTAGGTCTGGGGGTCGGCATCCTTGTCCAGGCCGAAGGTGCGGATCAGCTTCTTGGTCAGGTGGCCACGGCAGCCTTCGGCCAGCACCGTCAGCTTGGCGTGGATGTCGATGCCTTCGGTGTAGCCGGGTTTGTGCGTGCCGTCGCGGGCAACGCCCATGTCACCGATGCGTACGCCGGCCACGGCGCCATCGCGGTCGAAGAGGTTCTCGGCGGCCGCGTAGCCGGGGAACACGTCCACGCCCAGGGCTTCGGCCTGTGGTGCCAGCCAGGCGCACATGGCGCCCAGGCTCACGATGAAATTTCCCTCGTTGTGCATCTGCGGCGGGGTGGGCATCTTCGTGGCGCTGGTGTGGTCGCGCAGCCACCAGAATTCGTCTTCCTTCACCGGCACGCAAACCGGCGGCTTGTTTTCGCGCCAGCCCGGGAGCAGGGCATCCAGCGGAGCCGGTTCGATCACCGCGCCCGACAGGATCTGCGCGCCGATGCTCGAGGCTTTCTCGATCACGCAAACCGTCGTCTCGGGCTTGAGCTGTTTCAAACGGATGGCAAACGACAGGCCGGCGGGACCTGCGCCAACGACGACGACGTCGTATTCCATCGATTCGCGCTCGCTCATGGCTGGCTCCGTTCTGTGGCCGCTGATTGTGGCGATTCGCGCGTCGGGCGGCAAATTTCTGCCGACCGTTGCACGGAGTTAACCGGGATTGTCCATAATCGGCCCATCAAAGGAGTGTCCATGAGTGCCCTGCCACCGATTGACGATCGTGACATCCGCCGCGCCACGCTGGTCCAACTGCTCCATTGGCTGGCCATCGGGCGACTTCAGCCGCTGGAGTTGGCGGCAAGCTACCAGGATGCGATCAAGCGCCTCAATCCGGCGCTGAACGCGTACCTGGAAACGTCCGACGCACTCATCCAGGAACAGGCGGTGTCAGCTGACCGACGCCGGCGCGATGGCGTGATGGGCCGCCTGGACGGCGTACCGGTAGCCATCAAGGACAACTTCGATGTCGCCGGCCTACCCACGCGTGCGGGCATGCGGCGGCGCAGCAAACCGGCGACCGACGACGCGCACGTCGTGGCGCGCCTTCGCGCCTCCGGCGCGGTGATCCTTGGCAAGACCAACATGGACGAAGGCGCGCTGGGCGTCACCACGGACAACCCGCATCACGGCGCCACGCATAATCCGCATCGCCTCGGCTACACGGCAGGTGGTTCATCCGGTGGTGCGGCCGTGGCCGTGGCCGCGGGCCTGGCTGCCGCGGCGGTGGGCTCCGATAGCCTGGGCTCGATCCGCATCCCGGCGAGCTACTGCGGTATCTACGCAATCAAGCCCACGCATGGGGAGATCTCCGCCCGTGGCCTGGTGCCTGCGGCCAGGCGTCTTGATGCCGTGGGCATCCTTGCCCGCTCGGTGGACGACCTCACCCTGCTGCTGCAGGTGCTGGCCGGCTACGACGCGGACGATGCGCGCTCGCGCCGCCGCCGGGTGGCTTTCCAGTTGCCTGATTGGGAGCCGGGCCATTTGCGCACCGGGCTATTGCCCGACCTCGCGCACTTCGGCGTCCAGCCGGAAGTGATCGAAGTGTTCAACCAGGCGCTGGAAAAACTCCCCCGTGAACTGGGCGAGCGCCGCGCGGTGGACTTCGACGACTGGGATTTCGCCCGCACCCGCCGCGCCGGCCTGTTGCTGATGGAATCGGAGATGCTCATTACCTTCGCCGAGGAATTGGCCGACGAGGCCTACCCGGTGTCCGCCCGCCTGCGCGGCATGCTCGACTATGCCCGCCACAAGTCCGCGGCCGACTATGCCGCCGCCGACCTGGTGCTCGATGCCGCCACCTTGAAGATGCGTCGCTTGTTCGCCCAGGTGGACGTGCTGGTGATGCCCACCACGCCGCAGGGCGCGTTCCCGCTCAGCGATACACCGCCGGCTTCCCAGGCCGACCTCACCAGCTTTGCCAGCCTGGCCGGCTGCCCGGCGGTGAGCATCCCGATGGGCACGCTGCCCGATGGCATGCCGATCGGCATGCAACTGGTCGGTGCGCGCGGCTCCGACCTGCGCCTGCTGGAACTGGCGCAGGTGTGTGCTTCCACCCTTGATGCCGATCCAATCTATCCGGTACAGCCACAGGCCTAGCGGGCCACCGACCAGGCCACCACTTCAGCCGCCAGCGCATCGCTGGCGCGCCCGAACGCCGCCACCACCTGCGGCACGTCCTTGCTGGCCGCAGGCTCGCGTACTTCGAAATTCTTCGTGGCAAGAATCCGGTGGTCGGCGGCATCCACCAGTTGCACGTCGTAGCGCACCACGGCCACGGGCCCACCGTTTTCGTACACCGACTGGAACGATCGCAGCTGGCCGTCGAGCTCGCGATCGGCGTGCAGGTTGGTGTCGTCGTTGCTGACTGCAGGCACCCTGCCATCGGCGCGGAAGGTGTCGATCAGGCGGTCGCGCAGCAAGGTGGGCGCGCGGTCGCTCCAGCGCGATGCCTTGTACGTGGTGATCGTATCTTCGCCGGGCACCACCGCGATACGGCTGGAGTCGATCAATCCCGAGGCCTGTGGCGTGGTCACCCGAAGCG
>NZ_DATHFX010000284.1:0-10771 GCF_035317885.1 Pinirhizobacter sp. | reverse complement strand
TTCGATGCCGTGGCGGTCGTCTTGTCGGACAAGGGTGCAGCGCAGTTGAGCGGTGAGGCGGCAGCCATCCAGTTTGTCCACGACGCGTTCGGCCACCTCAAGATGCTCGCCCTGGATGATGGCGGCCGTGCTCTGTTCGATGCCGCCGGCCTGAAAGCCGATGAAGGGGTCGTTGCGGCCAAGGCGGTCGATGACTTTATAGAAGGGGCCAAGCGGCGCTACTTTGCACGCGAGGCAGCGGTCCGCATCCTGGCTTGACCCCGACGCCCGCCGCCAGCACCGCGGCTCTGACTAGCGTCCTTCCTCGACCGTATTGAGCCCTTCCCGGTGCTGGGTGCCCCACTCGCTGCGCCTCAGCAGGAAGTACAACCAGCCAAGTGCCGCGCCGCCATGACGCATCAACTGGAATGAAAATGGCTCCAGGATCGACGCGAGCAAGGCCATGCCAAAACTCGAGGTTTTGCTGTCGCCACTCCAGCGTCGGTACAAATGCACTGACCAGGCCTGAAACGCCAGATCGATGGCGATCTTGCCCAGGATGATGATCAACACCGGCAGCACGATGGCGAAATGGCCGCCAAAGAGAAAGGCGAGCAGCAGGAAAAAGGCAGTCAATCCATAGAGCGGCTGCACCGTATCGAAAGCCTTGACCGGCAGCATCAGCGTGCCGAGCAGGCCGTAACGCCGATTGCCGATCATGCTGCGATACCAGTACTGCGTCTGCAGAAAGCCGGCGAACCAGCGTCGCCGCTGACGCAGGAAGCTTGGCAACGTGCTTGGTGCATCAGTGCGCGCCCTGGCGCCGCCGATCACGCGTACATCCCAGTCCAGGCCGCGATCGAGGGCATAGCGACGCATCCGGTGGATCAGCTCATAGTCCTCGACCAGGCAATCCGGATCGAAGCCGCCGACGGTCAACATGGCGTCGCGTCTAAAGCACGCAAACGCACCGGAGACCAGAAGAAGACTATGCGCCCGCATCCACGCATAGCGGGAAATAAAGTTGCGGATGTATTCGTAGGTCTGGAACCACTCAAAGAACCGACCACTGGCCGTGCGACTGCACACCGGCGACAACAATCCTGCGGCGACCACCAGGTTTGGCGATACGGCAAACGCATGGGACATCGCCGCACACGCTTCCGTCTCAAGCAGCGTGTCCGCATCGACGGTCATCACCGTGTCGGTAGTCATCAAGGTGATCGCCGCGTTCAAGGCACGCGCCTTGCCACCGTGAGGCATGCGCAACCAGCGCAACGCGGGAAAGGACGGACTCGGCTCGCTCAGCTTGCCCTCGCCGGGGTCAACCAAGCCATAGCGTTCAGCCAGAAGTTCGGCGGTGCCATCGGTCGATCCGTCATCGGCAATCACAATCTGCGTTGGCACGCGGGTCTGGCCGAGCAACGCATTGAGTGTGATCGACAGCACTGCCGCTTCGTTATGCGCGGCAACCGCCACGCCTAGCGTCGGTGCGGGTCGACTGGCCGCAACAGCTGGCAACGGCTTGATCAGCGAGAATGATTTCCACGCTACGAAGGCAAGCAGCAGCGTGTCGTAAATGACATACGCAACACCGGTGGACCAGGCCATGACGCCATGCAGGAAAAACGCCTGCGCGAACAACACCACCCACAGCGCCATCACGCCACCGTGAATCAGCATGCTTATCAGGGGTGTGCGCACGGGCGAGATGCGCGGCGAGGTGAGCGCCCGCGCGCGATCAAGAACAGAAAGGGGCGCCTTCATCACGGCAGCATCCGTCCCAACACCGGACGGCGGTCGATCCACTGATGTTTGAGCGCGCCAAGAATGTGCAGCGCCAGCACCACATAAAGCGCATAACCGCACGCTGTATGCAGCGTGCCCAACTGCGTATGCAGTTGTTCTTGAAGGCCAGGATCAAGATGCATCAGAAAACCAATGCGCGGCCATGGCAGCAGGCCGAACAAATGCATCGGATGCGATGCGGCGGCGCTCCACGCCGAGTCGTGCGCCCATCCACTGAGTGGCAGCGCGAATATCAGCACGTAAAGCGCGATGTGTGCGGCGTGCGCCATGGCCTTTTCCCAGCCAGGAAACCCGCTCGGAAGCGGCGGCGGCCGGTGCATCAGCCGCCACAGCACGCGCAAGATGGCCAGCCCGAGCACCGTGATGCCGATGGACTTGTGCAGGTCAACCACGACGCGCACATCCGTATCGGACAGTATCGAGGCTGGCAGCAGACTGGCGCCCAGGCCAAGGGCGATATTGACGATGATCAACAGCGCGATCACCCAGTGCAGAAGCATGGCGATATGGGTATAGCGAACCGTGTCCTCAATCAACGCTTTGCCTGAAGGAACTTGCGTCGGTTTCGCGTGAGAGTTCGGTTCAATGGTTTGGGAAGCTTTCACGATGGTCTGCGATGAAAGCTGGTTGGTGCCAGAATAGACGCAGATGGTTGCATCCGCGGCGCTCCGCAAGCGACTCAGGGTAGGGGCGCCACGACGCGCAACGCGGTGCGGCCGCCGAGATTCTTCAGCGGGAAATATGCCCGATGCGTGGCCGGGTCGACTGCCACCACATGCGCGTTCGGGCCCAACGGGCCCTCGCCCCGTTTCTTCACAGTGCCCTGGCTTACCGCAAACACCGACACCGTGCCGGACTCGCTCGCGACGTAGACCCAGCCCAGTCCAGGGTCGTAGGCCAGAACATCTGGGTCGTCGCCCACCTCGAAAGATTGGATAACACGCCGCCGGACGAGATCCACGACCAGCAGCATGTGGTTGTCCTCGCAGGCGACGAAGGCCAATCGTGCTTCGGGCAGGATCTGCAGGCCGTGGTTGCCCTTGGCACCTGGCAAATCCATTCGGCTGACGACCGTGTCGCTGATGGGATCGATCTCGACCAGCTGCCGACGGGTCTGCACGTTGGCGAAGATGTGTTTCGACACCGGGTCGTATTGCGTGTTACCGACTTCGCCGCCGACCGGAATGGTCGCTACCGGTTGGTTTGTGCGGACGTCGATGACCGTTTCGGTAGCGCCGTGCTCGTCGGAAATGTAGAGCTTGTGCACTTCGGGCGCATAAGCCATGCCGTCGGGATAGCGTCCGGCGGGGGCACGAGCCACGATTTTCAGGCTGCCCTCATCGATAGCGACCACCTCATTCTTGCCCGTCGCCGTGGCGTAGACCCGATCAAGCTCGGGTACGACCAGCACGCCATGGACGTCGTCCACGTCCAGGATTCGCGTGACAACGCGCTGGGCGTGGGTATCGAACACGATCACGGCGCTGTCGCCCAGGTGCGCGATGAACAGCAAGTGCCGTGCAACGTCATAACTGGCGTAATCCATGCGTGTGGTCTCGCCACCGAGCGGCGCGTCGGCGACGACGGTCAAGGGCAGGGACCCGGAACTCTGCGGACTGGCGGCGCACCCGGTGCAAGCCAGGCCGGCCCATGCCCACAGCGCAAGAAAAAACGTAGCTCTCGCCATGGCTTAACTTCCCGTACCCGACGGATTGAAGAGCTTGTAGGATACATAACAGTGGCGTAGTGTTTGTTACATGAATGATGCCGTTCGCTGGATTATGCTGGTCAGCAGCCTTCCGGGGCAGACCCAGACCGCCCGTATGCGCGTCTGGCGTGCCCTCAAGGCGGCTGGTGCCGGTGCCCTGCGGGATGGTGTCTATATCCTGCCGTCCACGGACACGGCGCGCACTGTATTTGCCGAACAAGCCACCGAGGTGGTGGCCGCGAACGGCAGTGCGCAGATCATCGATTTCGATAGCCAGGACGAGATCCAACAAGCGACGCTGATGGCGCTCTTCGATCGCGGGAACGACTATCGCGAACTCTTCGACCAGCTGGGCGCCCTGAAGGCGAAAGTGCCGACCATGGAGGAACCCGCCGCCCGCCGGGAACTGGCCGTGCTGCGCCGTGACCTGGCCGCCGTAGTCGATATCGACTTCTTCCCAGGCCCGACGCGCGAGCAAGTGGAAAGTGCGCTGGCCGATGCCGAAGCCGCCTTGAATGCCCGGTTCTCGCCTGACGAACCGCATGCTATCCAGGGCGATGTTCCGTTGTGCGATCCCTCGGACTACCGCGATCGACTTTGGGCCACTCGCGCGCATTTGTGGATCGACCGTGTGGCCTCGGCATGGTTGATCGCGCGTTTCATCGACCACAAAGCAACCTTCCTCTGGCTGGCGCGCCCTCAAGATTGCCCCCGAAACGCCATCGGATTCGATTTCGACGGTGCCACCTTTACCCATCGCGGCGCGCGGGTGACGTTCGAAGTCCTCCTGGCCAGCTTCTCGCTCGGCGAGGATCGCGCATTGGCTCGACTCGGCAACATGGTCCATTACCTCGACGTCGGTGGCGTCCCCGTACCCGAGGCGGCAGGCTTCGCCGCGATCATGGCCGGTGCCCGCGCTACGCAGCCGGACGATGACGCGTTACTGCGCACGGTCGGGCCGGTCCTCGACAGCCTGTATGCCGCCTACACCCACGATTCCCGCTGAGCCGCGCTTGATGAATTTTTTCCGTCCCCAAGGAGATAACGCCATGAACGAAGCTTCCCGCCGCCAATTCCTGCAGACTGCCTCGGTCGCCGTGGCCGGCGCTGTGTTAGCCGGCACCAGCGTGGCCGCCGACCAAACCCGCGGCAGTGCAGGCGCACCAACGTCCGCCAGCCCCGCCTTCGCTCCGCGGCACGAGCCTAAGCCTTTGCCGTTCGACCCGACCAAGCTGCGCGGTATTTCCGAGAAGCTGATTCGCTCGCATTGGGAGAATAACTACGGCGGATCGGTGAAAGCCTTGAATACGGTCAAGCAGAAGCTCGCCCTGGCCCTGGCCGACAAGGAGACGCCGCCTTACGTCTATGACGATCTCAAGCGCGAACACCTGATGCGCACCGGCTCGGTGGTGTTCCACGAACTCTATTTTGAGAACCTTGGCGGCGACGGCCAGGCCGACGATTCGCTGCGCCGGGCCATCGGCGAGGCGTTCGGCAGCTTTGAGGCCTGGGAGGAGGAGTTCCGCAAGATGGGGGCCGGCCTGGGCGGCGGCTCGGGCTGGGTGATCCTCGGCTACAACCTGCACACCGGGCAGATCGAGAACTATTGGCTGTGGGACCACTTGCATGGCCCCGCCGCAACGTGGCCGCTGCTGGTCATGGACATGTATGAACATTCCTACCAAATGGATTACGGTGCGGCCGCGCCCAAATACGTCGATGCCTTCTTCCAGAATATCCGCTGGAGCGCGGTGGCGACGCGGCTGGCCAGTGCCCACCGCTTTGCCGAGGCAGCTAAAACCGCCTGAGCCAAAAACTGGCAAAATACGCGGCCTGCCATGTGCGATGCCACTTCTGCATCGCACACCGTGCTGCCTTCCTCGATACGGATCATGCTCTTGACCACTTCCACGCCACCGCCTGGTGACGCCGATACCGCACTGCTGCAGCGCCTACGCGCAGCCGCGCAGCTGCTTGAATCCGTTGCGGACAATCGACTATTGCTGGACAGCCTGCCGGCGGAAGACCGCCAGCGCCTGTATCAGGCAGTGGCGCAGGTCTATCACCCCGATCCGGGTGAGCGCCGGATCAAGCTGAAGGCTGCCCAGAAGGCGCGGCATGCGTCGAAAATCAAGGCTGAGGACACCGTACTTAACCAGACCGGTATCCGTGCACTGCGCCGCAAGCCGGTGTTCACCACACCGAATGTGTTTGCTCCGGAGGGTTTCGAGGCGAACGACATCACGCCCGATGCCGACGCCGCGCAGCCGCGTGAATTGATCGAGGCCAAGCACTGCTATGTGTGCAAGAAGAAATACTCGGCGATCCATTTTTTCTACGATCAGTTGTGCCCGGCGTGTGCTGCTTTCAACTACGCCAAGCGCACCGAACTGGTTGATCTGCGCGGCCGCGTCGCGCTGCTGACCGGTGGCCGCGTGAAAATCGGTTATCAAGCCGGCCTGAAGTTGCTGCGCGCCGGCGCGGAACTGATCGTCACCACGCGCTTCCCGCGCGACTCGGCGGCACGTTACGCCGGGGAACCGGACTTCGGCGAGTGGGGCCATCGCCTGCAAGTCTACGGACTGGACCTGCGCCACACGCCCAGCGTCGAAGCATTCTGCCAGGAACTGGTCGCCACGCGGCCGCGACTGGACTTCATCATCAACAACGCCTGCCAAACCGTGCGTCGTCCACCCGACTTCTACGCGCACATGATGGACGGCGAGACCGCAGCGCTGCACGACATGCCCGAACACGTGCGCAAGCTGGTCGGTCACTACGAGGGCCTGCGCGGCTCCAACATCCTGCCCGAAGCGGGTGTTCCGGCGCTGCCCGGTCTGACCCGCGCCGCCGAACTATCCCAGATGCCGTTGCTGCCCGATGAACTTGTGGCGCAGAGTCACCTCTTTCCCGAGGGCAGGCTCGACCAGGATCTGCAGCAGATTGACCTCCGCGAACGGAATTCCTGGCGGTTGCTGATGGCCGAGGTACCCTCGGTGGAATTGCTGGAAGTGCAACTGGTCAATGCCATTGCGCCGTTCATCATCAACGCACGACTGAAGCCGCTGATGCTGCGCACACCCGAGCGCGACAAGCACATCGTCAACGTGTCTGCGATGGAAGGCCAGTTCTACCGCAACTTCAAGACCACGCGCCACCCTCACACCAACATGGCGAAGGCTGCGCTCAACATGATGACGCGTACCTCGGCCACGGATTACCACAACGACGGCATCCACATGAACAGCGTGGACACTGGCTGGGTAACCGACGAGGATCCCGAGTTGGCAGCGAAAAAGGTGCTGGAAGAGCGTTTCCACCCACCGTTGGACATCGTTGACGGCGCTGCGCGTATCGTCGATCCGATCATCAGCGGCATCAACACCGGCGAACACGTGTGGGGGCAGTTCCTGAAGGATTATCGACCGACCGATTGGTAAGGTCGGTGCCTAGACATAGGCGAGCAGCCGCCCGCAGCAGATCACGCCCAGCCACAAGGCCAGCGACAGCAGCGCCTGCGCCTTGGCCAGCGCTGGTGCTGGCAGTCCCGTCTCCCATCCCGCGATGGAACGGTAGACGCCGACGTGAAACAGTAGCGCGTTGGCGCCGGCGGCCGCGATCAGGGTCAGCTTCAGGAGAAACACCGGATTGGCAAGGAAGGCTTGCGGCTGGGTGGAGAACATCATCAGCCCGGCGGGCACCACCAGCACCAGGCTCGCAAGCGACCAGGGCAGCAGGTGACGGCCCAACGTCGATACAGGCAGCGCGCGGCCCCAGCCGAGCACGCGCAAGTCGAACAGCGCGACTGCGCCGACCAGGATGCAGAAGCCGAAGATATGGACAATTTCGACGATCGGATAAAGCCACGGACTGTCGCGCATGGCCTGGGCCAGCGGCGTCGCCGCCAGCCAGCTGGCCACGCCGTCCCCCATCAGCGCAATTCCGTCGTCTTGTCGCCGATGGTGATGCGTTCGGCGCGCATCTCATCGCTCTTTGTCCGGTGCGGATAGCCGTAGACCACCGCATGTTGGCCGGGCTCCAGCATGCTCTTGACGAGTCCCCGGCTTTCCATGCGTGACGGCGGCGCCAGCACCACATCCCAGCTGCCTTTGTCCGTCTTCAGACGGACATGGCCGTGCGGTTGGGTGTAGCTCGAGGTCTCGATCGTTCCGGTGAGGTTCAAGGGTCGGCTCGCGTCGTACTCGGCCCAGCCGTGATGCGCCAGGACAGGGGTGGCCGTCAGGACGGCCAGCAATAACCAGCGTTTCATGACGATCTCCTGTTTTTCAGGGCACCCTGACTATACGCTCGCGCAGCCCGTCGGCAGAACTCAATACTTAGGTATTGACCTAAGTATAAGACCCTGACAGACTGCGGCCGTCGGACAAACTCCTCCAATAAGTGACCGATATGGCCATGGCCCAATCCGCCGTTGTCGACGACGTCTTTTATGCCCTGTCCAACACGACCCGGCGGCAGGTACTGGAGCAGCTTTTCAGTGGCCCGGCCTCCGTCAGTGAGTTGGCGGCGCCGTTCGACATGAAGCTCCCTTCGTTCGTGCAGCACCTATCCCTACTCGAGAAGAGCCGATTGGTGAAGTCGAAGAAGGAAGGGCGCGTCCGGACCTACGAGATCGCACCGGAAATGTTCAAGATCGCCGAGAACTGGCTCACCGAGCGGCGTCAGCTGTGGGAGTCCCGACTTGACCGGTTCGACGAATACGTCAAAAACCTCAAGGAATCGAAGTCATGAATAGCCAACTCACGCTTGATCCGAACCTGGATTTCACCATCGAGCGCTTCATTGATGCCCCCGCGCGGCTCGTCTGGGAAGCGTTGACGAAGCCGGAGCACCTGAAAGAGTGGTACATGCCCAAAGTTTGGGGACGCGTGGCACGCGCCGAGATGGACCTGCGCCCGGGCGGTGTCTTCAGCATCGACATCGCAACCAACGATGGCAAGGAATTTCCCAATCTCGGTTGTGTCCTGGAAGCTGTTCCCCAGGAGCGTCTGGTTTGGACCTCGATGCTATTCCCCGGCTATCGCCCGGCCGTCTTCGACGATGTACCCATTACGGCGATTTTCACGCTTGAAACCGAGGGGTCTGGAACCCGCTACCGCTTTACTGCGCTGCACAGGAATGAAGCCGACCGCAAAGCGAACAAAGAGTCCGGCTGGCAGGAGGGCACCGAGATTGCCATGGCCCAGTTGATCGCCCATGTGGAGTCGATGCGATAAGGGGTGCAGCATGCCGTCCTCGACGCCGCGCTCGACATGGGCATCGGCAAGTCCATGAGCGTTTCGGCGTTCGACAGTGATGCGTATGCACGGATGAGTGGCGCGATGGCCCGCGCCGACCTGTGAGGATCGCAACAAGGTCCAGGGGGAACTGACCGAACTCCATCGCCTTCATGCCGGCGAGCCCGCGCTCCATATGATGCCGGGCCATGACGCCGCGGCGATCGACTCGTTTGTGAAAAACGGACTGTTGGTAAAAGGGTTCTGAATCCCGTGCCCCGTGCTATGGCAGCGTCCGGCCCTGCACTCTATGATGCGACCACGAACCATTGCGCGCTCCATCAAGGGAACCCTTGATGAAATAGCCTGTCTACTAACGATGGCCGCAACACGCGCTGAGGGTATGCGTAAGTATTTGCGCGGGTAATTGGCTTGAATGAGGTTGTGTCATCGAACGTACGGAGCAGGGCCGAGATCACCAGACCTTGGGTCACAGGCGCTGGCGACAGCCGGTGCTGACGCGTCGGGCGAACGTGCTCGTGCTGGCTTTGGTATTGGCTCTGCACATGTTGTTCGCGTTGACGCTGTGGTCCCCGAAGCAGCCAGCACCTGTCGATAGCGAGCAGAAGCTGGTCGTGCGTCTGCTGGATGACACCAGCGCGCCGCGTACAGCGCCGCCGCCAGCGCCACCCACGCTACCCGAGTTGGTGTCGCCGCAGCGGGCGGCGGCAGCACGCCACGAGAAACCACGCCGTGATGCGATGGTCGTGCAAGATCATGAGGCGGCACCTGCGCCGGCGGCCTCCGTGGCCACACCGGCCGCCATCAGTTTGTTCAACAAGAATGGCTCGATACGTCTAGCTCCCGCGCCGACGAACACCTCGGCAGCAGTCGAGGCCAAACCGGTCAAGCCTGCGGACGATCGTCAGATCATGCAGCACGACAGCAACCGCATGCACTACAAGGCCACGCGTTTCGAGAAATATTTCCCGCCGCCGGACGAGACAGCCGGTGGTGCGGTGGGTCGCCATATAGGCGATGCGATCCATGAGATCGCCAAAAGCCTGTGCGATCCCGACAAACCCAGTACGGCTTCCACCATGCTGTGCGGCGCGCCTCCGCCGCCGGCCTCGCGCAAGAACTCCGACGCGCGCCTCAATCTACCGCCGCCGTCGCTGGTGGGCGACCCGACTCCGATCACGTTGCCACTGTCGACCTGCATCGCCGAGTACAAGGACGGCAAGCCACTGTCGGTTGGCTGCCCGATAAACACGCCTGACTTGGCCTTCAAGGCCGAAATGCGTGAATGCATCGATCTGTACCGCGCGGGCAGGCGCCTGAAGCCCTGGTGCCCAGCCGACACGCCCCAGCGCGCTGCCGCCGAGTAGTCCAACGCGACAGCGCGTCCTTCGATGGCTGCGGTAGCCGTAGGCCGCGATTGGCCCGGCGGCTAGAAGGCGTTATCAAGGGTAGGGCAGGGGCGGTTTTCGACCCGAAGCAGACATTCCTTAAGCGTCCCGACATTGTCGACACGTGCCATGGACCTCGAGCGCGCCGGAGGCCAGTTCGAATCCCAAGGCCTTCGCCTCGTCGCTGACCGTGGAGAAGTCCGGTCGCATATCTACCAGCGTGGCGGCCTGGCACCTATCGCAGATGAGGGCAGTCGGGGCTTCCGCACCATCGTCCAAACGCCAGACCACATAGGCGTGAATGGACGGAAGTCGATGGATGAACCCGTGCCGGTGAAGGAAATCCAATGAGCGATAGACTGCGGCCGGGGCAGCGTTCGGTGACGTCTGATGAAGGACTTTCGGCATAGGCACTCCACAAAATGGCTATGTTATAACATAGCTTCTCTAGACCCGGAACCGCGCATGAAAGTCAAGCCCCTCGCTCTTCGGATCGCCGCCCTTCTCGGCGCCTCGGTTATTCCCCATCTGGCCCTTGCAACCGACCAGCCCCAGCAGCCACCAGTGACCAACCTCTCTGGAGTGGACGTGGAGGCGCGCCTGGACGAGGCGCGCAATAGCCTGGCGCC
>NZ_DATHFX010000283.1:0-18344 GCF_035317885.1 Pinirhizobacter sp. | reverse complement strand
CCATGTCGCAATAGAGACTCGCTTGAGAACGTGATTTCGCCAGTGTAGGTTAAGTCCCTTGAATGGATTTGCGTCGCTGCCTGGATGAGTGACACGCGCGAGCGCCTCAAGGTCGCTCTCCTTTAGTACCGTCGTCGGTCGGATCGGCGGGGCTTCGATGCCGGAATCGATCCCCAAGCTATCGAAGTAGCTGAGCACAGCGTCGCGACGAGAGTACGCGAACTTGACTCGTTCGAAGTCATGGATGTTGAGATCAATTTGCATCCCGATTCGCCATTCGACATACAGGCGAATGGACGCAACGCGACGAGAGAAGGTTGCCAGCGACACGAGGCAATCATCGTTCGTAAGCGATAGGTCGATTCCGAGATTCTCGACTTCGGCAAGGCTCAGCCCTTCGAGCCGCCGCCACCGCTCTTCGAGATCAATTCCTGACTTTGCTTCCCACTTGAATAGGAGTGCCAAGTCATAGAGGTAGTTCTTGAGCGTGTTGTACTTGGATCTTCGGCGAATCGAGTTCGTCCAGGCGGCGGCGGCCGTGTGAGGCACTGGGCCGATGAACAAGACAGGCAGGATGGTCTTATCGCCGAGGAGCACGTCAACAACACGCGCTCGCGGTGCCGACGTCGGCGGGGGAGTTGGAGGGTCGATCTGAAGAAGATGAATGGTCTTAATTTGACCCGGATGAATCATAGCAATGGCCTTGGCTGCTAGCCGAAGGTAGCCACTGATGCAGGGGGAAATCAAGAAGCCAAGAAAGGACTCAATGTATTGATTATGATGATCATTCTACCCTTGTTTGAGTATGCGAGCAGCCTAAATTCGCGTTGGGTAATTTGTCGTTGGCTTGGTATAGGGCTCAGCACCATGAATTCACGGGTAGCAGCTCGGCAACTGCAACACGAAAAACTGCATGCGACATAATGCCCACAACCACCCCTCGGGCGTGGCCGAACCCAGCCAGGCGGACATCGCCATCACCCGGGCATTGAGCCGGGCCCTGGAACTGGTGGGGGTAAGGGTCCTCGATCATTTGGTGATCGGCGAGGGCGAACCGGTGTCGATGGCCCAGCGCGGCCTGGTCTAGGCCTGCCCCCAAAAAAAACGGCGCGGTTGCCGCACCGCGCCGTGGTTGCCGTCATCGTGAGGGGAGAATCCGATGAATCGGCGGTGTCCTTGGCAGGGGAGGTGCGTCGGACAAGGAGAATTGTGCGGGGGACCGATGACATCGACATGACGGCGGCCTTTCTACCCCGTGGCGAATGCCCCTTTTGCAAGTTATGCACAAAGTCGATTTGGCGAGGTTGGCGGACTTATTTCGAGCCAGTCCACACCATAATCTTGCAACTCATTGATTTTACAGAGTCGATTGTGTGACGGTCGCATTTCCTTGCGGCGCTGCGGCAAGACACGGCGACGGGCGCACTTCTTGCCCACAGAGTTATCCACAGGCCAGGGCCGTTTCGAAAAAGGCTTTTGCGGCCGGGCTTTGGCGGCCTGGTCTGCTAGGATTGCCGGTTCCCCCAGCTACCAGCGCTCGCCGTGAAAGACCAGCTTCGGAACCTCGTGCTCAAGGCCATCGACAGCCTGACATCGGCCGGCACCCTGCCCGCCGACGCCACCGTGCCCGCCTTCGTAGTCGAGCGCACCCGAAGCCGGGAGCATGGTGATTTTGCGACCAATGTGGCCATGTTGCTTACAAAAGCAGCAGGTCGGAAGCCTCGCGAGGTGGCCGAGGCGCTGGTTGCCGCCCTGCCCAAGGGCGGGGTGGTGGACCGCGTGGAGATCGCCGGCCCCGGCTTCATCAACTTCTTCCTGGGCCGGGAAGCCTACAAAAGCCTCCTTTCGGAGGTTTTTACCCGGGGCAATGACTTTGGCCGCAACACCGCCGGCCAGGGCCGGATGGTGGGCGTGGAGTACGTTTCGGCCAATCCCACCGGCCCTTTGCACGTGGGCCACGGCCGCAACGCCGTGCTGGGCGACTGCCTGGCTCGCCTGCTCGGTGCCACCGGCCACGACGTGCGCCGCGAGTTCTACTACAACGATGCCGGCGTGCAGATCCAGAACCTGGCTGTTTCCGTCCAGGCCCGGGCCCGCGGCATCGAGCCAGACACCGACGGCTGGCCGGAAGCCGGCTACCGCGGCGACTACATTGCCGAGGTGGCCCGGGCGTACCTGGCCGGCGAATCGGTCCAGGCCGATGGCCGCACCGTCACGGGCGCCAAGGACGTGGATAACCTCGAGGCCATCCGCGAGTTCGCGGTGGCGGCGTTGCGCCACGAGCAAGATCTGGATCTTGCAGCCTTCGGCGTCGAAATGGACGTGTACTTCCTCGAATCGTCGCTCTACACCGGCGGCAAGGTGGAAGAAACCGTCCGCGAGCTGGTCAAGCACGGCCATACATATGAAGAAGGCGGCGCCCTTTGGCTGCGCAGCACCGACTACGGTGACGACAAAGACCGCGTGATGCGGAAGTCCGACGGCACCTATACCTATTTCGTGCCGGACGTGGCGTACCACCTGAGCAAGTGGCAGCGCGGCTACCAGGACGCGGTGACCGTGCTGGGCTCGGACCACCACGGCACCCTGATGCGCGTGAAGGCCGGCCTGCAGGCGCTGGACCAGGGTATCCCCAAGGATTACCCGCACTACGTGCTGTACCAGATGATCACGGTGATGCGCGGGGGCGAGGAGGTGAAGATCTCCAAGCGCGCCGGTTCCTACCTTACCCTGCGCGACCTGATCGACGAGGCAGGGCGCGACGCCACGCGTTATTTCCTGATCGCGCGGAAATCGGACTCCCAGCTGGTGTTCGACATCGACCTTGCGCGTTCGCAGAGCAACGACAACCCGGTGTATTACATCCAGTACGCGCACGCCCGGGTGTGCCGCGTCATGGACGAACTCGCCGAACGCGGCTTCACCTACGACCGTGAAGCCGGCATGGCGGCGTTCGGCCAGCTGGAGAGCGAACACGAAACCGCCCTGATGGTGGAACTGGCCCGCTACCCCGAGGTGGTGGAAACCGCAGCCACGAATCTTGAACCGCACCTTGTCGCGCAATATTTGCGCGAGCTCGCCGGCGCGCTGCACAGCTATTATCACGAGCACAAGTGGATCGTTGACGACACCGGCCTTCGCAATGCCCGCGTTACGCTGGCGCTGGCCACGCGGCAGGTCCTTCGCAACGGGCTTGGCCTGCTGGGTATCAGCGCACCGGAGAGAATGTAATGGCAGCACGCAATACCAAGGGCCGCGGCAAGCAGGCCGTACGCAACAAGAGCGGCGGCATGCCCGGCTGGGGCTGGGCCATCATCGGCATCCTGGCCGGCGCCGTGCTGATGGCGGTGGTGCTGAAGGGTTCCTTCCTGCCACTGCAGCGGCCCAACGGCCCTGCGCCCAACCCGCAGGCTACGGCGCAGAAAGCTTCGGATCCTGGCGTGGCCGAATCCGCACCGGAAGCGGACAAGCCGAAGAAGCCCACCTACGACTTCTATTCCGTGCTGTCGGAAAAAGAAGTGCGTATTCCCGATGCGGAGATCAGTGCGCAGGCCCAGGCCGAAGCCAAGGCCCGTCAGCAGGCGGCCGCGCAGCAGCAGGCCCAGCAGAAGGCCGCCGCAGCGGCGCAGCAGACGGGCACCACCCCGCCGGCGCCCGCCAACCTGCCTGCCGTGAAGACGGAAACCGTCGCTGCCGTGCCGGCTGCCGCGCCGCCGCCAACGTCAGCCAGCGGTGGTTACCTGCTGCAGGTAGGTGCGTTCCCCAGCGCTGGCGATGCGGAATCGCTCAAGGCCAAACTCGCCCTGCAGGGTTTCGTCGCCAACGTGCAGACGGTGAAGGTGGGCGGGCAGAACTACAACCGCGTGCGCCTGGGGCCGTTCAAGTCGGCCACGGAGCTTGAATCGACCAAGCAGCGTTTGCAGCAGGCGGGCATCAATGCCATCGCCTTGAAGGAAGGCAGCTAAGGCCTTCAGGCCTTGCGCTCGCCGCGCTTGATCCGGATCAGCCCGGAAATATCGTCGTCGCCATAACCTTCGCTCATCAGCTGGGCGAAGTCGGCCAGTGATTTCTCGATGATGGAACGATCGGTGCCCGCGTCCACGGCCACGCCGCGCACGATGCCAAGGTCCTTGTGCAACAGGGCCAGCTTGAAGCCCACGGAGAACTCGTTGCGCAGCATGGTGGCGCCGCGCTTCTCAAGGAACCAGTTGCCGGCCGCGCCGGCGCCGAGCGTGGGTAACAGAGCTTCCGCGTCCAGTCCCAGCGCTTCGCCCAGCGCCAGCCCTTCGGTCACCGCCTGCGCGATGCCGGCCACGATCACCTGGTTCACGGCCTTGGTCGACTGACCGGCACCCACCCCGCCCATGTGGGTCACCTTCGCTGCATACGCTTCCAGCACGGGCCGCGCTTTTTCCAGCGCCGCGGCATCGCCGCCGACCATCACGGACAACTTGCCGTTGCGCGCGCCTTCCACGCCGCCGGACACCGGCGCATCCAGGAAGGCAATGCCTTTTTCCGCCAGCATCTGTGCCGCGCGTTGCGCGGTGGCGGGCGCGACAGTGGAGTGGTCGACCACCACCGATCCTTCGCGCAGGTGCGGCAGGAGGGCTGCGACGTTGTCCAGCACGTCCTGGTCGGCGGTGACGCATAGCGCTACCACGTCACTCATGGATGCGATGCCTTCGATCGACGGGGCATCCACGCCCAGGTCGCCGGCGAGATCGTAGGCCTTCTGCTGCGTGCGGTTACCCACCGCCACCAGCAGGCCCTTCTCGTGCAGGTGGCGCGCCATCGACGCGCCCATGGCGCCCAGGCCGATGAAAGAAGCACGCAGGGTCATGAGTGGATGTCCTCGGCAAGGTAGGTGTAACCGGTAAGGCCGGCGTTGAGTTCGTCGAACAGCCCAGGGTCGGTGACGCCGGCGGCGGCCAGGCTGTCCCGATAGGCCTGGCGCAGGGCCGACAGGTCGTAACCCACGTAATCAAGCATCAGGTCGGTGGTGTCGCCATGGCGCACGTGGGCGAATTCGAAGCCATCGGCGCCGGCGCGCACGTTTACCGCATCGGTATCGCCGAACAGGTTGTGGATGTCCCCTAAGGTTTCCTGGTACGCGCCCACCATGAAGATGCCCAGGCAATACGATTCGCCATCGCGCAGGCTGTGCAGCGGAAGGCTCACATCCACGCCCTCGGCATCCACGTAGTTGTCGATGCGGCCGTCCGAATCGCACGTGAGGTCGGCGATCACGCCGCGGCGCGTGGGTTCTTCATCCAGGCGCGCCAGCGGCACGATGGGGAAGATCTGGTCGATCGCCCAGACGTCGGGAATGGATTCGAACACCGAGAAATTCACGAAGTACTTGTCGACGAGTTTTTCGTCCAGTTCGTCCAGCGCCTGGCGGTGCGCTCGCTCGGTGGGCAGCAGGCGCGGACGCACGGCGCTGGCAATGGCGTAGTACATGTCGTCCAGCTGCGCGCGGTCGCGCAGGCCCAGGTGGCCTTCGGCATACAGCGAAAGGCCTTCGGCATGGTGGTGCTGGGCTTCGTGGAACAACTCCAGCGGCGGGCGCTGGCCAAGTTCGGCCCAGGTTTCGCGCAGGTGGCGCAACACGGCCGGCTCACCCTCGCGCGGCTCAGCCACCATGCCCGTCGGCACGGCTTCGACTTCGGTCACGTTCACCACCATCACCGCATGGTGCGCCGTCATGGCGCGGCCGCTTTCGGTAACGATGCGCGGCGCAGGCAACCCCAGGCGCTCCACGGCTTCGGCCAGCGGGGTGACGATGCTGGCGGCGTATTGCTCGAGGTTGTAGTTCATCGAGTTGTAACTGCGCGAACGCGTGCCGTCGTAGTCCACGCCCAGGCCGCCGCCGACGTCGACGATGTCGATCGGTGCGCCGGCCGCACGCAGCTCCACGAAATAACGCACCGCCTCGCGCATGCCGGCGGAGATGTCACGCACGTTGGAGATCTGCGAGCCCATGTGGAAATGCTGCAGCCGCAGGGTATGGGTAAGGCCTTCGGCATCCAGGCGTTCGATCAGCTCCAGCACCTGGCCGGGCGAAAGCCCGAACTTGCCCTTGTCGCCGCCGGTGTTCTGCCATTTGCCAGCGCCGATCGAGGCCAGGCGCACGCGCACGCCCAGCAACGGCTCAACGCCCAGGGATCTGGACTCCGCCAGCACGTGCTCGAGCTCGGAAAGCTTCTCGATCACGATATGGATGGAAAGCCCGAGTTTGCGGCCGATCAGGGCCAGGCGGATGTATTCGCGGTCTTTGTAGCCGTTGCATACCACCAGGCTCCCCGGGCGGGCCATCGCAAGCACTGCCATGAGTTCGGGCTTGGAACCGGCCTCCAGGCCGAAGCCATGTTCGCCCGCGGCCACCAGCTCGCTCACCACGCCGCGCTGCTGGTTCACCTTGATCGGATAGACGGCCGTATAGGCGGCCGGATAGCGGGTACTTGCGATGGCTTTGCCGAATGCCGCCTGCAGGCGGGCGAGGCGGTCGGCCAGGATGTCCGGGAAGCGGATCAACAGCGGCAGGCGCAGGCCTTGCGCACGGGCGGCGTCGACGATGGCCGGCAGGTTCAGCTTCGGGCCACCGGGCCCGTGCGGCTGCATCACCAGATGCCCGGCAGCGTCCACGTCGACGTAACCGTCGCTCCAGTACGGCACGGCGTAGGTCTGCCGCGCGCGGTCGATGTCCCAGGAAGTACCCATCGGCCCTCTCTCCTCGTCGTTATCGGATTCCCGGCGTGCCTTGGGCCGGAAATTTATAGCGTCGCAGCGGCGAGCCTAGACGAAACATGCCTGGCGACCGGGAGCCTCGCACGCCGCGGGGCCGTCCAGGATGTACCCGGGCTGCAGGCCCGGGCCGCCTATTGTAACGACGCAGGATGACAACGGAATGGGACTGCCGGCCCGGTTACGATGAATTCGACGGGGAGCAGGGCGTCATAAGCCGGTACAATGGGCGTTTTCACCCTCCTTCCCCGGGATCGCGTCATGTCGCAGCTCAGCTGGTTCACCGAAGCCCACCAGGCCTCCGGTTCCTCCATCGGTTTTCGTGTCGAGCGTCTGCTTCATGCAGAAAAAACGCCCTTCCAGACGATCGAGATCTACCAGACCACCGACTGGGGCAACCTGATGGTGATCGACGGTTGCGTGATGCTTACCAGCCGCGACAACTTCCTCTATCACGAGATGATGACCCACCCGGCGCTGTTCACCCACGCCCGCGCCAAGCGCGTGGTGATCATCGGCGGCGGCGACTGCGGCACCCTGCGCGAAGTGCTCAAGCACGAGGAAGTGGAATCGGCGGTGCAGGTGGAGATCGACGAGCGCGTCACCCGCCTGGCCGAGGAATATTTCCCGGAGCTGTGCGAGAGCAACAACGACCCGCGCGCGCAACTTCTGTTCATCGACGGCATCAAGTACATGGCCGAGGCCGAGCCTGAATCGCTCGACCTGATCATCGTCGATTCAACGGACCCGGTCGGCCCGGCCGAGGGCCTGTTCAACGCGTCCTTCTACTCCACCTGCTACAAGGCGCTGCGCCACGGCGGCATCCTGGTTCAGCAGTCCGAATCGCCGCTGGCCCATATCGAGCTGATCAAGGCCATGCGCTCGGCCATGCGCACCTCGGGCTTCGGCGCCGTGCGTACCTTGCCCTTCCCGCAGCCGTGCTACCCCACCGGCTGGTGGAGCTGCACCATGGCCCGCAAGGGCGCGGACCTCGGCGGCTTCCGCGAGCGTGGTGCGATCTCGAAGAACTTCGCCACGAAGTACTATAACGCCGAAACCCACAGGGGTGCGCTGGCCCAGCCGGAATTCATGCGCGAAGCGCTGGGGGACTAACCCTTCAGCGTTTCGCGGGTGGGGGTCAGAGTTATTACTCTGACCCCGGCTTCGGGCGTGCCGGGGCATAGCCTGCCGGCGCCTCGGCCGGGATGCCGTAGGCGTTGAGGGCGGCCAGCACCACGCTCATCTCGGTGCCGCCGTTCCGCGCCAGCATCAGCAGCTTCTGGGCCACCGGCTTCTCACCCTGCGCCCGTACATTGAGCTGGGCGAAGTTCTGCATCTGCCACACCAGGTTCACCCTGGCCCGGCGGGCATCGGCCTGCTGGGCATCATCGGGCGACAGCACCTCGCGAAGATGCAAACCCAGCGACCGCCCAAGCGGGCTGGAACCCCACTCCAGTACCTTGCCCAGGCCCAGGCAGTCGTTGCGGATGCCTTCGTCGTCCTTGTGCGATTCGCAATATCGCGCCGTGGCCGGGAAAGCCGGCAATGGCTGGGTGGCGCCCAGGCCGTAGACGATGGTCAGCTGCACGCCAGCGCTGCCGGCACCGGACAGCGGGTCGTAGGTTTCCGGCGGCGGCGGTAACTGGCTTACCGTGCGGGCCAGCGCCTGCAGGCTGCTGCCGAGGTAGTCGTCGTAGGTTTTTGCCTGCGCAGCCTGGGTGAGGTCGGCCCGAGCGTCGGCATCCTTGGCTGCGGCAAGGTCGCGGCCCAGCGCCAGCATCCACACCGCGGCATTGCCCGGCACCTGCTGCTTCAGGCTGGCCATGGCATCGGCATTCGGGCAGGAGCCCGCCTTGCCATCGCAATCGGCAAGCTGCGCCCAGGTCACCGAGGGACCTGCACCATCACCGCGGGCGGCCCGCTCCAGCAAGGTGTGATAGGTCAGGGTTTCAGGCGGCCGGGCCAACGGCCGGGCCAGCAGGGCAGCACCCAGCAGCGGCTGGGCCTCGGTGCGCAGGGCCAGCACGCTGGCCAGATCCTGCTGGAATTTAAGCAGTGCGGCCTGGCGATCCTTCGGCGCAAGCGCCTTCTCCGCGGAGGCGGCCAGGGGCAGCGCCGCGGTGGCAAAGGCAAGGGCCAGGGCAAGGGGGCGCAATCCGCGCATGGCGCAACTCCGGGGCAAAACCGCAAGGATACGGGTCATTTCTGAACGGTGGGGCCAGTGGGGTATCGCATATGTGAAGAAGACCCTTGCTACTATCGGGTTTCGCTCCAGGCGATGTGGGCGCCTCCGCCAGTCTGTGCCCGCCGCCTGCCCCACGAATCCTGCCCCAGAACAGGAGCGTTCCATGGAACCCTTTACCGCCTTCACTTCGACGCCAGCGCCCTGGTTTGTCGGCTTGGGCACCCTAGCCCTCATCAATGCGGGGCTGGCCCAGGGCAAGAACCGCAGTGGTGCCCTCTGGTTCTTGCTGTCGCTGATCCTTGGCCCCATCGCCACCCTGATCATCGTGGTGATGCCCCGTGCGAGGGGGAAATTCTTCTAGCGCCGCGTCGAACCCGGTAGGCTTGAAGGTACCTTCCCAGGCAAGGTCTTTTTCCGATGCTGACGATGCTGGTAGCAAGCAGTAAGGGCGGTTGCGGCAAGACCACGGTAGTCACCCAGGCGGCGTCGCACTACGCCCAGGCCAACAAGCGCGTGGCCATCGTCGACGCCGACCGGCAGCAATCCAGTTACCGCTGGGCGGCCCGAAGGCCGGAGAACGTCCCCGGCGTGCTGGCGGTGGACGGCGGCCGCCGGGCACTGGACAAGCTTCCCGAAGATACCGACGTCGCGATCGTCGACACCCCCGCCGGTGTCACCGAGAAAGAACTCGAGCCTTACATCGAGCAGGCCAGCGTGCTGGTGGTGCCGGTGCTGCCATCGAGTTTCGACCTGGACGCCACCACCGATTTCCTCAAACTGCTGCACGGAATTCCGCGCGTGCGTCGTGGCAAGCTGCCGGTTGCCCTGGTGGGAAATCGCTTGAAACCATGGACCAACGCCAGCCAGGACGCCATGGTGCAGCTGGCCGAGTCATCCCCCTTCCCGGTGGTGGCGCAACTGCGCGACAGCCAGGCCTATGTGCTGCTTACCGCCCTGGGCAAAGGCATCTTCGATTACCACTCCGAGAATGTCCGTGGCCACCAGGACGACTGGAGCAAGCTGTTGCGATGGATCAAGCGCAGCAGCTAAGGCACCACGCTCCCACGCAAGACGAACCAGAAGGAAAACACCATGCGTGAACTGATCCTCCTGCGCCACGCAGAAACCGAAGAGCTCTGCGCTGGCGAAAGCGACCGCGACCGACAACTGTCCGAACGAGGCCATGCCGAGGCCATCGCAGCGGGCCGATGGCTGGCCGACCACAAACTCAGCATCGACCGCGTGCTGTGCTCCCCGGCCAGGCGTACCCAGCAGACGGCCGAACTTGCCCTGCCCAACCTTCCCCTCACCCTGGCCCCGGACATCTACGACGCCACCCCCGGCACCCTGTTCACCCTGATCGACCAGCACCAGGACGCCATCACCCTGGTGCTGGTAGGCCACAACCCGGGCATCGAACAACTCGTTGCATTGCTGGTGGAAGGCCGGTCGGAAGACTACCGCGGCATGCCGCCCGGCGCCCTGGCCCGCCTGCGCGTAGCCCCCGGCCCGCTGGAACCGGGGTCGGCCACCCTGGAGGCCTTCTGGTCGCCATGAAATACCGCGCGGGGCCGTTCGTGGCCCTGCTGCTTTCCGGCGTCGCGTCCGCGGCTGCCATCAAAGGCCCGCTGCACATCGACGACGCGCACTCGCGCGCGGAGTTCGGCGTGCGGCTGTTGTGGGTGTCGAAGGTGACCGGTGTGTTCGAGCGCATCCGTGGCACCATCGACGTCGACCCCGACGACGGCCGCGCGGTCGTGCAGGCGGCCATCGACGTTCAGAGCCTGAAAATGGACTCCGCCCGTTTCCGCAACTGGGTGCTGGCGCCTGAGTTCTTCGACGCCCAGCGCTATCCCTCGATCGGTTTCGTCTCCTCCCGCATCCCCCTGGATGCCCTGGGCAACGGCGACGGGCTCGACGGCCGGCTGACCATGCGCGGGGTGACCCAGCCGGTGCACTTCACCATCCTGCGGTCGGATTGCACGGCGACCCACCTGAACGGCTGCAACCTGCAGGCCCTGGGCACGATCGACCGCACCGATTTCGACATGCGCGGGCGCCGCGGCGCCCTGGCCGACAAGGTCGAGCTGGGCCTGTCGATCACCATCGGTCCGTAGACACAGCAAGCGCATCTTGCCCGGCTATGATGGCGCCCATGCGCCGCATCGCTCTTGCCCTTCTGCTGGCCACCGCTGCGCTTGTGCAGGGGTGCACGCTGTCGCACGCCAATATCCGCAAGGCCGATGCGATCGTGATGCAGGCGCAGGACCCGGTGCCCACCTGCAGCCAGCCGGACAACTGCGCGGCACCCTCCGCCCTGCTGGACCAGGCCAACGCCGAGCTTGCGTCCTCCACCGCTGACGCTCCCCACCACGCCATCGGCCTGCTCGAGGACGGTGAATCGGCCCTGGTGGCCCGGTTGAACCTGATTCGCGGCGCCCGCCACAGCATCGACGTGCAGACCTACATCTGGCAGCAGGACGACGCCGGCAAGCTGATCCTCGACCAGCTGGTGGAAGCCGCCGCGCGCGGCGTGAAGGTACGCATCCTGGCCGACCAGCTGTTCTCCTTCGGCGACGCAAAACTGCTGGCTACCCTGGCGCGCACCCGTGCCAACTTCGAGGTACGCCTGTACAACCCCACCTTCCGCAAGGCGCATACGCCGCCGCTGGAGTTCGCCGCCAGCGTCGTGTGCTGTTTCCTGCGCTTCAACCAGCGCATGCACAACAAGCTGGTGGTGGTGGACGACGCCATCGGCATTACCGGCGGACGCAACTACGAAGACCGCTACTTCGACTGGAACGACGAATTCGACTACCGAGACCGCGACGTCATCGTGGGCGGCCCGGTGGCGCGGACCATGGCGGCAAGCTTCGAAACCTTCTGGAACCACAAGCGCAGCGTGCCGCTGACCCACCTGCGCGACGTGAACCGGCAGATCCGCAGCGACGGGCCCGACGCACCGCGCTGGGTGGAACCGGCATACTCGCGGCCCGACCGCGTGAACGACGCATTGGCCGAAGCCGGCGACCCGCGGTGGATGCAGGAACACCTGGTGGCCAATTCCATTGCCGTAGGCCGCGTGGACTACCTCTCGGACCTGCCCGGCAAAACAGAGAAGCCGGCCGAGCGCGAGGACCGCGAGCTCACCCGGCGCATCATGGGCATGATCACCAATGCGCGCCGCGAGGTGGTGCTGCAAACCCCTTACCTCGTGTTGAGCACCCGCGCCAAGAAGCTCTTCCGCGCGCTGCACAAGCGCGAGGACGCACCGCGGGTGGTGGTATCGACCAACTCGCTGGCCTCCACCGATGCATTCGCGGTGTATGCCATCTCGTACAAACACCGGAAGACGTATTTCACCAAGTACGGCTTCGAAATCTACGAGATGAAGCCGCAGGTTGCGGATATGCCCGATACCGACGAGGGCGTGAGCTACGACGTGTTCCACGCGCCGTCCGGTGGTCGACCGCACGCCTCGCCCAGCGAGGAACCGGGCTTCTTCGGCAGCCGCAACGGCCGTGGCCGCCGCAACCGTCCCGCACCGCTACGTACCGCCGGCACGCGCATGGGCCTGCATGCCAAATCCATCGTGGTGGATGACAGCTTCGCCATGGTCGGCACGCACAATTTCGATCCCCGCTCGGACCACTACAACACCGAGTCGGGCGTGGTGGTGTACGACCGTTCGTTTGCCGATGCACTGCGCGCGTCGATCATGAGCGACACGCAGCCGGCGAACGCCTGGGTGGTGGCGCCGCGCAAACCCACCATCCCGGTGCTGGGGCAGATCAGCGAGGCGCTGGGGGATATTTCGGAGAAATTGCCCCTGTTCGACCTGTGGCCGTTCCGCTACACCACCAACTACGACCTCAACCCGGGCTGCATGCCCAAGCGGCCGAACGACGCGCAGTTCTTCCAGTGCTACCACGCGGTGGGCGATTTCCCGGAAGTGAACCTGTCGCTGAAGATGATCTACACCCGGCTGCTCACCGCGTTCGGATCGGCGTCCTCCGGCATCCTTTAGCGATCGATGGTGCGCTGTACGGGGTAGAGGCGCTTGGGCGCCAGTGCGGGCATCGGCAACGGCGGTACGGCCGCACGGGGCGCCATGGGCGAACGCAACGACACGCGGCGCCGCTCCACCTGGGGCGGTCCGTAGGTGAGCTCGGTGAGCCAGGCGGTGGCCGTGACCCCAAACATCAGCACCAGCAGGCTGAAGCCGAAGGTAAAACGCATGCGCGGCACCGTTGGAGCCACCGCTCAGGGACGCTCGAGGATGGCGGTGACGCCCATGCCGCCGGCCGTACAGATCGAGATCAGGCCACGGCCCGAGCCCTTCTGTTCCAGAAGCTTTGCCAGGGTCGCCACGATGCGCGCTCCGGTGGCGGCGAACGGATGGCCGGCGGCAAGGCTCGAGCCATTCACGTTGATCTTCGCCGGGTCGATCGAACCCAGGGCCGGGCGGCCCAGGCGGCGCTGGCAGTAGTCTTCCGATTCCCACGCGCGCAAGGTACACAGCACCTGGGCAGCGAAGGCCTCGTGGATCTCGTAGAAGTCGAAATCCTGCAGGGTGAGCCCCGCGCGGTCGAGCATGCGCGGCACGGCCACGGTGGGCGCCATCAGCAGGCCTTCGCCATGGACGAAATCCACCGCCGCCACTTCGCTATGGGTGATGTACGCCTGGATCTTCAGGCCGCGCTCGGCCGCCCATGCATCGCTGGCCAGCAGTACTGCGGCTGCGCCGTCGGAAAGCCCGGTGGAGTTGCCCGCGGTAAGCGTGCCCTGGCCGGTGGTCTTGTCGAAGGCGGGCTTGAGCGTGGCGAGCTTCTCCATCGAGGTATCCGGCCGCAGGAAGCCATCGCGCTTCAAGCCGCGGAAGGGCACCAGCAGGTCGTTGAAGAAGCCGGCGTCGTAGGCCGCGGCGAGCTTTTGGTGGCTCTGCATGGCCAGGCGGTCCTGCGCCTGGCGCTCGATGTGCCATTCGCGGGCCATCAGCTCGCAATGGTCGCCCATGGATTTACCCGTGCGCGGCTCGGCCACGCCGGGGAACGAGGGCTTCAGTTCCCTGAACGAGAAGCCGCGCGTGGCCGCCCGGAATTTTTCCTTGACCGTTTTGGCGCGGTTGACCGACAGCAGGCGCTTGCGCAGCCGCGTGCCATAGACGATGGGCACGTCGCTGGTGGTGTCCGAGCCGCCGGCGATACCCGCCTGGATCTGCCCGGTGGCGATCTTGTTGGCGATGATGATGGCGTTGTCGAGCGACGTGCCGCAGGCGCGGGCGGTGGTGATGCCCGGCGTGGTCGGGGCCAGGCCCGACGACAGCAGCGCCTCGCGGGCGAGATTCCATTCCGATGGATGGCGGATCACCGCGCCCATCGCCACTTCGCCCAGCTCCACCCCATGCAGGCCGAAGCGTTCGACCAGGGCGCCCAACACCTTGACGGACATGCCGAAGTTGCCGACATCAGCGTAGGCGGTGTTGTTGCGGCAGAAGGGAATGCGGACGCCACCGACGACACCCACGCGCGTTTGCGGTTTTTCCATGCTCAAGACGATCCGGCCACCTTGGGGTCGAACATGTGTTCGACGGGGATTCCAAGGCTAACGCGGGCAAGCCCGGTGGGAAAGCCTTAAAACGCCCAGTGATAGAATTACGGTTTACTCCCGTTGGGATTGCCTGGTGAATGACGTAGTTGCCTGCCCGGCCGTGCTGGCCCTGGAGCTGGCTCCGGGCGAGACGCCGTCGCGCCTGATGCTCACCCGTGAGGAAGCCCAGGAACTGGCAGGCCTGGTGGCCGAAGACCTGCGAAACCTGCTACCGGGCGTGGAAACTTCGCGCCTGGCGGTGGCCGGTGCGTTGTTCGATGCAGTGGAGTTGCTGCGTCCGGGCTTTCCCGTGCACGCCACGCTCGATGAACTCGCCCGGCGCATCCCGCGCGTCACCGGCGAGGCCGCTGTTGTTGCCTTTGGCAGCAACCAGGGCCAGATGCCGGCGCAACCGCTGGTGCCCGACCCCACCTATGCCGGCGGCCCGATGCGCCTGGTGCCCTGGACCCTACTGGCCGATGAAGCCCTGGCCGAAGACCTTGCCGCGCGGATCGAAACCGAACTCGTCGGCCGCGGTGAAGCCGGCGCGCGCACGTCCGATTTCCTCATGCGCACCCTGGGCGTGCGCTTCGAGCACGCCCGGTACCTGAGCCGCAACGACGTGATGGCCATGACGTGCGTGCAGTACGAGCACGTCAACCTGGCCCCGATGTGGACCCTGCTCGAGGCGGCGCTGCTTACGCCCTATAAAGAAGAGTCCACCCTCACCCTGCGCGGCCTACCCCTGCACTACGGCGCCGGGCGAGTATCGGCGCCGCCGCTGGCCGCCTGGTTTGCCGGAACTGCCGACAACGGCACCGACGATGCCGCGCATCAACTGGCAGGCATCCTGTTCGAACTTCGGCAATATTCAGCCGTACTCAATGCCCATGGCATCGCCTTCGGATTCGAGGGCACGGCGCCCACCGTCGGCTACGCGATGGAAGCGGTGAACGATCCCAATCCCACCTTCGGCAAACCCAGGCTGTTTGCCCACCAGGCCCGGGGCCTGGGCGTGGTGGCAGTGACGGTCGCGCAAACACACGGCTCGGCTGAGCCCAGGATCCTTGCCCACGGCTTCCCGCTGGCGGGCGACGCCATGGAAACCATGCTGCAGGCGCTTCACGCCCGATATAACGCGGACGAAACGATCACCGACCTGGGCACATTGTTCCTTGCACCGGGGCGGCGCCTGGCCGTTCCGGCGGCGTCCGTCCATTAGCCGGCCCTGCCCAAAGCAGCTACGCTGCAAATACCTCAAGGGCAGGTGAAAAACAGATCATGGGCCGGCTTCCACCCCGGGACGGGAACGACCACCTCGCGTGGACCGCAAGTGACCTGACGGCCCAGGTATTGTCGGTGCTGCCGGGCCTGGTGGCCTACCTGGATCCCGAACGCCGCTATCTGTACGCCAATCCGTCCTACCAACGCTGGATGGTGGCCGAGCCTGAAGACATGATCGGCCGCACCGTGGCCGACGTGCTGGGCGCCGAGCGCTACGCCATGGTCGAAGAAGACATGGACAAAGCCTTTGCCGGCACAGAGGCCCATTTCGAGCGTTACATCCCCTTCGACGACCACGAGCGTTACGTCAGCGGCAGCTACACACCCGATTTTGCCCCCGACGGCAGCGTGCGCGGGGTGATCGTGATGGTGGTGGACATCACCGTGCGCCACGAGCTCGAACTGCAATTGAAGGAAAGCCAGTCGCGCTTCGAGGGCGCCTTCGAACATGCCTCCATCGGCATGGCGCTGGTGCGGCCGGACGGTGGCTTCATGCAGGTGAACGGTGTACTGGGCCGCATGCTCGGCTACACCCCGGCGATCCTGGTGACCAAGACCTTCCAGGAGATCACCCACCCGGATGACCTGGCCACCGACCTGCAGTTGCTCGGCGAGCTCATTGCGGGCGAACGCGAAGCCTACCAAATGGAAAAACGCTATTTCCATCGCGATGGGCACACGGTGCACACGATGCTGAGCGTGTCGCTGGTGCGCGATGCCGAGGGCGACCCGCTGTATTTCGTCTCGCAGATCCAGGACATCAGCGAACGCAAGGCGGCGGAAGCGGCGCTGTTCCACGAGCGCGAGCTGGCCCAGGTAACGCTCAAATCCATCGGCGACGCGGTGATCACCACCGATCTTGAGCTTCGCATCACCTCGCTCAACCCCATCGCCGAGGCCATGACCGGCTGGACCCATGCCGATGCGCTGGGAAGGTCGATGGACGATGTATTCCGCATCCGCGACGTCAACACCGGCGAACCCGTCGACAATCCGTTGCAGGCGGCGATCAAGGGCAACCATATCGTGGGGCTGGCCAGCGACACCGCGCTGATTCACCTCAACGGCTTCGACAGCCCGATCGAAGATTCCGCCGCGCCCATCCACGACAACAGCGGGCGCGTGATCGGCGGCGTGCTGGTGTTTCATGACGTAAGCGAAACACGCGCGCTGGCGATGAAGATGGCGCACCTGGCCAACCACGACACGCTCACGGGCCTGCCCAACCGCAACGTGCTGCAATCGCGGATGGAACAGGCCATCGCCGACGCCCTGGTTCGGCACCGGCGCGTGGCGGCGCTGTTCATCGACATCGATCATTTCAAGCAGGTGAACGATGTGCTCGGCCACAAGGCCGGCGATCGGCTGCTCAAAGCCGTGGCGCAGCTGATCCGCAGCGAGATCGGCGAAGACGACATCGTCTCGCGGCTGGGCGGCGATGAATTCGTGGTGATGCTGCCGCATGTAGACAATGCCGCCCAAGCGGTGGGCGTGGCCGAGCGGTTGCTCGAGCGCGTGAACCAGGCCGTGTCCACGGAAGTGTCGGACTTGTCGGTGAACTTCTCCATCGGCATCAGCCTGTGCCCGGACGATGCCACGGACGCTGAAAACCTGATCCACAACGCCGACACGGCGATGTACGAGGCCAAGCAGCAAGGCCGCAACGGCTATCGCATGTTCAGCACCAACATGCGCCACCGCGGCGCGGCGCATGCGGCGATCGAAATGGCGTTGCGCAAGGCGCTGGTTCGCAATGAACTATCGGTGCAATACCAGCCCAAGGTGGACGTGCGCACCGGCTGGATCGTGGGCGCCGAGGCCTTGCTGCGCTGGATCGTGGACGGCGAAGAAGTGTATTCCCCCGAGGAATTCATCCCCATTGCCGAGGAAGCCGGACTGATCGTGATGATCGGCGAATGGGTATTGCGCCGGGCCTGCGAGCAGGCGGAGAAATGGCGCGCGGTGTACAAGCGCGTGCCGGTGTCGGTGAACGTATCGGCCGTGCAGTTCCAGCACACGCGCTTCTTCGAGACGCTAGTGGCTGTACTGGACGACACCGGCCTGCCGCCGGTGCTGCTGGAACTGGAACTGACCGAGCGCATGGTGATGTCCGGCCACGGCCACGTGCCGGACCTGCTGCAGCGGATCAAGAAGCTTGGCGTGAAGCTGTCACTGGATGACTTCGGCACCGGCTATTGCAGTTTGTCGTACCTGAAGCACTTCCCCATCGACACCTTGAAGATCGACCGCGCCTTCATCCGCGACATCGGCGCCGACCACCAGAGCACCACCATCACCGGCGCCATCGTCGCCCTGGCCCACAGCCTGGACAAGACCGTGGTGGCCGAAGGCGTGGAAACCACCGACCAGGCCCAATACCTGCTGGCAGCCGGCTGCCCCGTCATGCAGGGCTTCCTCTACGGCATGCCCATGCCGCCTGCCGAATTCGCCGAGCTCCTCGCTGCCGCCGACGACCGCATGGACGAGTATTTCTAGCTGAAGATCTGCTCGAGCATCGCGTAGTCGCAACGCTCCATGCCCA
>NZ_DATHFX010000282.1:0-3814 GCF_035317885.1 Pinirhizobacter sp. | reverse complement strand
CGGACTACTGGGACTTCCTGTACTTCGCAGCCGTCATCGGCATGTGCTTCCAGGTGTCCGACGTGCAGATCGCCGACCAGTACCTTCGCCGCACGGCATTGGGGCAAAGCGTGATCGCCTTCTTCTTCAATGTGGTGATCGTCGCCATCACCGTCAACGTGGTGGCCAGCCGCGCCTGAAACTGGGCATCCAGGGGTCGAGGGTGCCACGCTGCCGCCCTATTCAGCCTGGGTGGTCGCCCTTGGGCAGTAACACCAGCATCGGAGTAAAGTCCATGCCATCACAACCAGAGGAAATGTGCGATGAGTAAAAGCCTCGATTCAAAGAAAAGCGAGAAGAAGAAGCCCGCCAAGACCATGAAGGAAAAGAAGGCCGCCAAGGACGCGAAGAAGGCCGCCGCGCGCTAGTTGAGGGTGTCACAGGGCCCTGCCGCCGGAAGGCGGCAGGGCTAAGACTTGGCCCCAACGCGCAACGGCGACGACCTCATCCGCACGCTTCACGCTGAAGGACGCGCCACCGACCAGGGAATCCTTCCTTCGCACAGGCATTCGCCGTCGTCGTGTGCGTGGCCGAACAGACCCTCGAGCAAATGTTGGGAGGGCGACCATTCGCCGACGGCGGGGTGGATCAGCATGGCCTTGCGTGCTGCCAGCCAATCGCCTGATAGAGAAGCATCGATAACGGCACGTTCGTAGGCTTTCACCGACTGGACCATGCCGAGTACGGCATCGGGCAGGGGATCGGTGGCTTCCGGGGTAATGGTGTTCCGGTCGATGTGCGAGGTGATCTCCACGATGTCGCCGTCGGGCAGGCCCGGGATGGCGCCCTGGTTGCGCGTATTCACCACGATGGAGGCGGGCCTGGCGCCGGTAAGGGCGCTCATCACGTCGATGGCGATGCGGTGGTAGCCGGAGCTGACGCGGAACGGATCGCCATCAAGCTCCACGCCTTCGTCGAACGCCGAACCGCCTTCAGCCTCAAGCTTCATGTAGGAACCCGACCGCTGGTTGAGGTACGCGGCATAGGCCTGCACAGCGCCCTGGCCATCGCCGGCATTGAGTCTGGAAGTAAGGGTGTCGATCAGGGCGACGTTGAGCCGTTCGATCTCGGCGCCCCGGCTGGCGCCCTGGCTGCGTTGGTTGGCCAGGGCACGCTGCCGCTCGTAATAGAAGAAGAGGTACTCCGTGGGTATCAGGCGCAGCGCCCGGATCATGCGTACGTCGAACAGCGGCGCCAGGTAAAGCTGGCGGAGCAGCGTTTCGTCATCGAGCAGGCGGTCGAACACATCCTGGCCGTTGTGCCACACGCCGCGTACCCAGCCCAAGTGGTTCAGGCCCACGTAGTCGCAGATCACGTCCTCGTTGGGTAACCCCAGCGCTCGGGCGATGTTGTGGAAGAGTTCGGTGGGGGTATCGCAGATGCCCACGATGTTGGCCCGGGTATGATTACTCACCGCCTGGGTAATGAGGCCCGCCGGATTGGTGAAGTTCACAAGCCAGGCGTCGGGGCTGAGCCGTTCCACCAGCCGGGCCTGCTCGATCGCCACCGGCACCGTGCGCAGTGCCATGGCGATGCCGGCGGGGCCGGTGGTTTCCTGCCCCGGGTAGCCGCGCGCGATCGCGGCCATTTCATCGGCGGCGCGCCCGGCGATGCCGCCCACGCGCACGCTGTTCAGCACGAACCGCGAACCTTCGATGGCTTCTTCGATGCTGCTGGCGCCGCGCACGCGCAGGTCGCCGCCGAACTCGGCGACGATGGCCTGCCCCAAGGCCACCATGATCGCAAGCCGCGTGGCATCGGGGTCCCACAGCACCATTTCTTCGGCGCCCAGCGCCTGGGCCACCTCGTTCACGCCATAGACCACCAGCGGCGCACGCACGCCGCCGCCACCGATCAGGGCAACTTTAGCGTCGGTAGGTTTGCTCATGAAAACTCCCAAGCTGATGAATATCTGGCAGCCCCGCCAGCGCGCCTGCTTCGGTCGCGCATAACGCGCCGCAAATGCAGGCCCGCTCCAGGCATGTGTTGAGATCGCGCCCGTCGAGCAGGGCGTCAATGAAACCCGCATCGAAGGCGTCGCCGGCGCCGGTGGTGTCGCGAACGTTTACCCGCGGCGGTTTTACCCGCCATAGGTGTTCGCGATCGATGCCCAGTGCGCCCTCGGGTCCAAGCTTCAGCACACCATGGCCGAAGCCCTCCTCGCGTACGAACGCGGCGTACGCATCGTCGTGCCCGCCATCCAGTAGCAGGCCGCACTCTTTCTGGTTCGGCAGGAAATAGTCCACCTCCAGGCAGGTATCGCGGTTCACCGGATTGGAAAGCCATTCCGGGCTGAAACCGACGTCCAGCGATGTCGTGCAGCCAGCGCGTTCCAGGCGCGGCAACAGTCTCTGCGCGATGGTTCGTTCCAGGGGCAGGGCAAAGTGAACGTGGCGGGCGGCACACAGATCCGCGATGACATCTTCATCGGTCAATAGCTGGCCCAGGTCTGTGTTGGCGCCTTTGTAGGTAAAGAATCCACGGTCGTCGGCCATGGACGCGCTGGCGGTCACCCCCGTGCCCGCCGGGTGGGCACGCAGGTTCTGCGTGGAGACGCCGAAACTGCCCAGTCGCGCGGTAAACCACGGCAGGTCGATGGCACCGACCAGGCCGAACAGGTGCACGCAGCGCCCCAGCCGCGCCAGGCCACAGGCGGTATTCACGGTGCCGCCGCCGGGCTCTCGCACATAGCCACGCGAAAGCACTTCCTCGCCTGGGCGTGGCCAGGATTCCAGGCCGGAAAAGACGTGGTCGATATACACCTCGCCCACGACGGCGACATCGAAGGCCTTCATGGATGTCGGAAGGGCCATGAATGCTCCCGCTTGGCCTGGATCAGGAAGACGACGCTGCCACCCAGGAGTGCCAACGCGCCAGCCGCCACGTGCTTCGGCTGGCCGGTCGCGACGATATACAGCCAACCCGCCACGCTGATGACGATCGGCAACGGGTACAGCGGCATCGAGAATGCATGCGGGTCGCGGTCCGGGCGGCGGCGAAGAAGCACCACGGCAAAACACTGCGCGATGAACTGGAACATCACCTGCACCAGGATCAGCACCGCGATGAGATCGCCCAGCGGCAGCAGGCAGGCCAATGCCGAGGTCACGCCCACGAACACCAGCGACACCGTGGGGAAGGCGCCGCGCGGGTGCAGCCGTCCGAACACGGCGAAGAACTGGCCGCCGCGGGCGGCTGTGAACGGCACGCGGGAGTAACCCAGCAGCACCACCAGCGCCGATGCCCAGCTTGCCACCAGGATCACCACCACCGCCGTGGTACTGCCGGCGCGGCCGTAGATGGCTTGCATGAAATCGGCCACCACCGCCTTCGACTGCGCCGCCACGTTCCACGGCAGCACGCCAAGGATGGTGATGTTGAGCCCGAGGTAGAGCACCGCCACCAGCGGGATCGAACAAAGCACGGCAAGGGGTATGTTGCGGCGGGGCTCTTTCATCTCGCCGCCGAGCATGCACACGTTGTTGTAGCCGCCGTAGTCGTAGACGGCGATCAGCGCCACTGCGCCCAGGCCCAGCCAGAAGCCGTGGGGGTCGGAATTTCCCATGTTGAGGAAATTCCCGGCCAGGCGCGCGTCGAAGTGCAGCACGCCGCTGGCGACGATCCAGGCACAGGCGCCCAGTACCAGCACGGTGATCAGGATCGAGAGCTTCTGCACCGAACCCACGCGCCGGTACAGCAGGGCGGTGTTGACCAGGCACAACACGGCGGCCACGGCCGATTGCTGCCAGGCCACCATCGAAGGAACCAGGAAGGC
>NZ_DATHFX010000281.1:0-6038 GCF_035317885.1 Pinirhizobacter sp. | reverse complement strand
GTGCACCACGTGCGCGGCGGGTCCGGCGATCGGCGCCACGAAGCGGTCGCTGTCCAGGCCCTCGGCGGCGAAGGCGGCCACCATTTCGGCCGCGGCCGCATGGGCGAGGGCTGCCGATTCGAACCAGCCGAACACGCTCGGGCCGGCGCCGGAGATGCTGGCACCGAGCGCGTCGTGGTCGAGCGCGGCGGCCTTGACCCGTGCGAAGCCGGGGATCAATCGTGCGCGCCGCGGCTCCACCAGCACATCGGACAAGCCGGCGCGCACCAGGGCGGCATCGCCGCGGTAGCAGCCGGCCAGCACCTGGGCCAGGTTCGCGCTTTGCGCGATGAATTCCGCGAGGTGGTAGTCGCCGGCCAGCGCGGCTCGCGCGACACGGGTCTCCAGCACGAAGTGCGGATGCACCAGCGCGCAATGCCAGTGCGCAGGGACAGGGATCGGCACCAGGTGCTCGGCGGTGGCCAGTACCAGGCCGCCCATCAGCATCGGGCCGACGTTGTCCCCGTGCAGGCCGCCGCTGGCCACCGCTTCGCCGTGCATGGCGAGTGGATACAGGGCATGGATGTCCAGCGGTTCGTCAAGCAGCGCATTGGCAGCCACCAGTGCCGCCACGCAGCTGGAGGCGGAGCCGCCCATGCCCGAGCCCAATGCGATGCCTTTGTAGAGCTCCAGTTCGAAGCCGAAGGTGAGCTGCTGCCTGTCACGCAGCGCGATCAGTGCAGCGCCCGCGGTGTTCAGTGGCGCGTCCAGGGGCAGGTCCCGGAACACGCCGTCGATCAGCTTGATGCGCACCGCCGGTTCGTCGATGCGGCGCACGCGGGCGCGGTCGCCGGCGCCGGCCAGCGTATGGCCGAGGATGTCGAAACCCACGCCGACGTTGCCGACGCTGGCGGGAGCGACAGCTTCGGCCTGGAGCAGGGAGGAAGGCAGCGATTCATGGTTCATGCGCATACGTTAGCGCCCAGCGAGCCTGCAATGCGCAGGATATCGGTGAAGACGCCGGCCGCCGTCACTTCCGGGCCGGCCCCGGGACCCTGCACGATCAATGGGTTGTCGCGGTAACGGCGCGTGCAGAATTGCACGATGTTGTCGGTGAGCCGGGTATGGGCAAAAGGATGATCGCGAGGCAGCACGGCCAGTCGGACGCTGGCACCGCCTGCGCGGTCCAGGTGGGCTACGTGCCGTAGCACGCCATCGCCCGCGCGGGCTTCCGCCAGCCGCGCGTCGAGCGGTGCGTCCAGTTCATCCATGCGCGCCATGAATTCACCCAGGGCCACCGACTGCAGGCTGGCCGGGACCAGGCTTTCCACCTCCACGTCGTCAAGGGCCAGCGGCACACCCGATTCACGCGCCATGATCACCAGCTTCCGGGCCACATCCCGGCCGGAAAGATCATCCCGCGGGTCGGGCTCGGTATAGCCCAGGGCATGGGCCTCGCGGACGCAGGCGGAAAACGGCCGGCTGCCGTCGAAGCGGTTGCATAGCCATGCCAGCGTGCCCGAAAGCATGCCGTCCACGGCCACCAGTTCATCGCCGGTATCCAGCAGGTCGCGCAGGGTCTGCATCACCGGCAGGCCCGCACATACCGTGGCCTCGAAGCGGAAGCGGGCACGGCCATCGTGCGCGGCCTCGCGAATGGCTCCATAGCGGGCCAGGTCGCCGCTGCCGGCATGCTTGTTGGGGGTGGCCACGTGGATGCCCTGGCGAAGCCAGCCGGCATAGTGCGAGGCCACCTCGTCGCTGGCGCTGCAGTCGATAATGAGCGTCGGGAAGCCGTCGGTGCCGACGTAGTCGGCGAATGCTTCAAGGTCCGTCGGGCGCCATGTCTGCGCGCCGTCGTGGCGCTCGTGCATGGCCTCGTCGTCGACATCCAGCCACATGCGGCGGCTGGCGGCCACGGCGCGCAGGCGCAGGTCCAGGCGCATCGGCAGCAGGCGCGAGCGCGCGGCATGCAGTTGGGCGACCAGGGCGGTGCCGACCTTCCCCGGGCCGATCAGGCCGATATCCAGGCGCCGGACTGGCGCCAGTGACGGGGCGTGGATTGCGGGGTGGATGGCCTGGCTGTACACGGGAATACCCTTCCTTTGTATGAAAGGCCCGTGTTCTTCGAAGGGGAGGGTTCGCGCTTGCGGCCTTTCCCTTGTCGAGGGACGGGCCGTTGGCGATGGGGTTGCTAGTCGCGCGCGGGCTGCCGTCCGGTGACGGTTGTGGTCGTGGTACCCGAGCCGATAATCGAACGCAGCGCGTGCGCCGCCAGGCCGGTGGATACCGGGTGGCTAATGCTGGCGATGGCGGGAATGTTCGACATGGCTTGACGTTAGGTGCCGCGCCGGGCCTGTGTCAAGGCCCGGCGACTAGGCCGTTCGACGTAGCAAACGTCAAACGATGCATTCCAGCGCGCGTCCTTCGCGCCACGACTGCGTGGCAAGTTCGGCAAGCTCCAGCGCCTTCAGGCCATCGGCCACCGTGGTGCGCACCGGTGTGCCGGCGGTCAGCGCGTCGAAGAAATGGGCGATTTCCGCGGCGTAGGCATCCCGGTAGCGCTCGAGGAAGAAGTGCTCGGGGAGGTCGCTTGAGATGTGCTTGCCGCCCCACGAAACCACCTGGGTGGGGCGCACGTTGCCGGCCTGCAGCATGCCCTTGTCGCCGAGCACCTCGAAGCGCTGGTCGTAGCCGTAGGCCGCACGGCGCGAGGTGTTGATCTGGCAGATGCGGCCCTTGCGGGTGCGGATGGTCACGGCCGTGGTGTCGATGTCGCCGGCCTCGGCAATGGCCGGATCAGACAGGCAGCTGCCGGTGGCATGGATCGACACGGCTTCATCGCCCAGGATCCAGCGGAAGATGTCGAAGTCGTGGATCAGCATGTCCTTGAAGATGCCGCCGGAGCCCTTCAGGTACTCCACCGGCGGGGCGCCGGGGTCGCGGCTGGTCACCACCAGTACCTCCGGCGTGCCGATCTCACCTTCGTCCAGCCGCCGCTTGAGCGCGGAGAACGTGGGATCGAAGCGGCGCTGGAAACCGATCATGCAGGTCACGCCGGCCGCCTCCACCGCGGCTGCGCATTCGCGCGCACGGGCAATGTCCAGGTCCACGGGCTTTTCGCAAAAGATCGCCTTGCCGGCTGCCGCCGATCGCAGCAAAAGATCCGCATGGGTGTCCGTGGAGGACCCGATCACCACCGCGCCAACGGCGGGGTCCGCCAGCGCCTGCTCGACGCTTGCCACGCGCGCGCCGTGCATGTCGGCCAGCGCCTGGGCCGAGGGGGCGTGGACGTCAACCACGTAACGCAGCGTCGCGCCCGGATGCGCAGCCACATTGGCCGCATGGATCTTGCCGATGCGTCCTGCACCGAATACCGCTACCTCAATCATCGAATTCTCCGGGTTCACTGGTTTCTTCCACGTTCAATTGCAGCCGGTAGGCCAGGGCCACGAACAATGCCTGGCAAAGGCACATGGTGCTGGTGAGGCCGCGAAAGGCGAAGGCGCTGCCCTCGGTTACTTTCAGCAGCACCGAGGCGCGCTGCGCCAGGGGACCTAAGTCGCTTTCGGTGATCGCAAGCACCTTCGCCTGCCGCTCCACGGCCACCCGCACGCAGGTGAGTGTTTCCTTCCCATAGGGAGGAAAACTGATCGCAATCAACGCATCGCCTTTGCCGATGCTGCGGATCTGCTGCTGCTCCATGCCGCCCAGGCCGCTTACCAGGTGCACGCGCTTGGGCGTGTGCTGCAGCGCATAGGCGATGTAGCTGGCGATGGCGAACGAACGCCGCACACCCACTACGTAGATATTCTCGGCGTCGGCAAGCAGGTCCACCGCTTTGTCGAAGCGCTTTTCGTCCAGGCCGTGGGAAAGCTCATCCAGGCCCGCGCGGCTGGCGTCGATGAAACGCGCGGCGATCGACGCCGCCGGCATCGGCTGGCTTTGCGCGATGACCGTGCGGATGCGCTCCTCATAGCTGCGCGAGGGCGCGGTGCGCTCAGTATAGGCGGTACGGAACACCGCCTGCATCTGGGTGAAGCCGGAATAGCCGAAGCGCTGGGCGAACCGGACCACGGCCGACGGATGGACCCCGCAGCCTCCCGCGATCTCGTTCACGCGGCGAACCATGATGCTGCCGCGGTGTTGTTCAAGATACCGGGCCACGCCCTGCAGCTGGCGCGGCAAGGATTCGAAGTCCTCCTTGATGCGCTGCATGAGCTGGTCCACTTCGTTGCGCTTGGCCACGGGGCCCTCCGTACTGACCCGGAAGATGAAAGCACGGAATGGAATGAAAATTCCATTTATTTCCATGTTGCAATGCAAGTTGCAATTGCGATCAGGGCGAGCCTATGCTCGGCGGACCCCGGAGATGGCCGGCAAGAAGGCTAGCCGTCCTGGCCACCGCAAGCGGAGACAAGCATGCGCGTCACGAACCTTCCCACCATCGCGGCGGCATGGATGCTCGGCCTCGCGATGATTTCCCCGGTGCACGCCGATCCGGGCGAACGCTATGTGCTGGTAAGCCACGCGGCCGATTCCGATTCCTGGTGGAACACCGTCAAGAACGCCATTCGCCAGGCCGGCCAGGACTACGGCGTGGACGTGGACTACCGCAACCCGCCCAATGGTGACCTTTCCGACATGGCGCGGCTGCTGGAGCAAGCGGCGGCGCGCAATTACTCGGGCGTCGCCTACGACGTGGCCGACATCGACGTGCTCACCAAGCCCGTCGCGCGCATCCGCGCCAAGGGTATCAACACGGTCACCATGAACTCCGGGACGCTGGAGCAAAGCCGCGGGCTTGGCGCCATCATGCATGTGGGCCAGCCCGACTATGAAGCGGGCAAGGCGGCCGGCGAGAAGGCGAAGGCGGCCGGCGTTTCAAGCTTCCTGTGCGTCAACCACAACGCCACCAACCAGGCGCAGTACCAGCGCTGCAAAGGCTTCGGCGATGCCCTGGGGCTGAAGGACATCCGTTCCTCGATACTGGATACCGGGGTTGATCCCACCGTCGTCGCCGCCAAGGTCGGCGCGTACCTGCGCAACAACCCCAAGACCCAGGCCATCCTGGCCCTGGGGCCGGATTCGGCCGATCCGAGCGCGCAAGTGATCCAGCGCATGGGGCTGTCGGGCAAGATTTTCTTTGCCACCTTCGATCTTTCGCCGGGGATTACCGAGGCGATCAGGAAGGGCACGATCAATTTCGCGATCGACCAGCAACCCTACCTGCAGGGCTACATCAGCATCGCAGCGCTGGTGATCGCCCATCGGGACCACACCACGGATCCTGTCCGCATCATCGCCATGCTGAAAGCCGACCCGAAGTTCCAGGCGCGCCTGGCCGCTTACGGCCTGAAGCCCATCTATGGCGAGCGTGACATCGCCTCCGGCCCCGCATTCGTGACGAAGGAAAACGTTTCCCTCGTCGAGAAATACGCCGGCCAGTATCGATAAGGACATCACCATGACTGTCATCGAAGAGACCCTGGGCATGAGCAAAGCAGGTGACGCCAGTCCCGACGAACGCGTTCGGCGCCTCACCGCATGGCACCTGCTGATGGGCCGGCCCGAACTCGGCGCCATCGCCGGCGCCATCCTGGTGTTCGGCCTGTTCGGCGTGTTCGCCGGCGACTCGGGCATGTTCGCCATCGACGGCGTGATGAACTGGGCGCAAGTGGCCGCCTACCTCGGCATCCTGGCCGTGGGTGCCTGCCTGTTGATGGTGGGCGGCGAATTCGACCTGTCGATGGGCTCGATGATCGGCTTTGCCGGCGTCATGGTGGCGGCGCCGGTGATGTACCTGGGCTGGCCTGCCTGGGCGGCGGTGATCTTCGCCTTCGCCGGTGCCATGGCGCTGGGTTGGCTCAACGGCTACCTGGTCGTGCGTACGAAGCTGCCTTCGTTCATCGTCACCCTGGCCTTCATGTTCATCCTGCGCGGACTCACCCTGGTGCTGTCCACGTACTTCGCCAACGGCACCATCATCTCTGGCGTGGGTGATCGCCTGGCCGATGATCCGGTCGTGCGTACCTTGTTCGTCGGCAGCACGGGCGCAT
>NZ_DATHFX010000280.1:0-2520 GCF_035317885.1 Pinirhizobacter sp. | reverse complement strand
GCCCACCGCCTTCCCGCGCTTGCCGCCCCGTGCCCGCCTTGCCCTGTCCCTCGCCGCCGCCCTCGCCGCACCTGCATTCGCACAGGACACCGCCACCGCCCCGCGCGCGGACAAGCCCGCCACCTTGCAGACGATCACGGTAACGGCCGAGAAACGGGTGGAAGACATGCAGAAGGTGCCGATCTCGATGACGGTGCTGCCGGCGGACAAGCTCGAGGCCTTCGGCCAGGCCGGTGACGGCGTGCTCCAGCTGGCTTCGCGCGCGCCCAGCGTCTACGCCGAGACATCCTACGGAAGGGAATTCCCGCGCTTCTATATCCGCGGCCTGGGCAACAGTGACTTCGACCTCAATGCCTCGCAGCCGGTGTCGATGGTGTACGACGACATCGTGCAGGAAAACCCCATCCTGAAGGGATTTCCCCTTTTCGACCTGGAACAGGTCGAAGTACTGCGCGGACCGCAAGGCACACTGTTCGGACGTAATTCCCCAGCGGGCGTGATCAAGTTCGAATCGCGCAAGCCCACGCAGGAAACCACAGGTTACGCCCGGGTGTCCTATGGCTCGCTCGGCACGGCCAACGCCGAGGCCGCCATTGGCGGCGCGCTTTCCTCCGCGTGGTCGGCCCGCATCTCGGCGCTCGCCCAGCATCGCGATGACTGGATCGACAACACCTTCAAGGGCAAGAAGGACGACTTAGGCGGCTACAACGACCGCGCCGTGCGCGTGCAGGCACTGTACGAACCCAATAGTGATTTCAACGCGCTGATCAACGTGCACGCCCGGTGGCTCGACGGCAGTGCCATGGTGAACCGCGCCAACGCCATCGAACTTGGCGAACCCAGCTTCGTGCCCGGATTCGACCGCGACAAGGTGGCCCAGGACGGCAACAACAAGCAGCACCTGTTCACCTGGGGCAGCAATCTGCACCTGAACTGGAAGCTGGGCGACTTGAACCTGACGTCGATCACGGGCCTCGAACGCGCCACCACCTACAGCCTGGGCGACGTCGACGGCGGCTACGGGGCGGTGTTTGCGCCGCCCAGTGGCCCGGGTGTGATCCCCTTCCCATCCGAAACCGCCGACGCGCTGCCTAAGGACCGCCAGATCACCCAGGAAATACGCCTGTCCAACGACCAGTCGGAGCGTCTGAAGTGGCAGACCGGCGTGTACTACTTCGACGAAGACATCGCCATCGATAATTTCTCGTATGACACGCTGGCCAACCACGCCCTCAACGACTGGGCGCAGCAGTCCCAGCGCACCAAGGCGTGGGCGGTATTTGGCTCCGCGGACTACGACGTCACCGATCGCTTCGACATCCGCGCCGGCGCCCGCTTCTCGCACGACAAGCGCGACTTCTCGGCCAACCGCGTGTTCGGTTTCGATGGCCCGCTTGCCCCGCTCACCTCCACGCCCACCGATGCCCGCTGGAGCGGCGACATCACCGGCAGTTACGCCATCAGCGACAAGACCAATGCCTACGTGCGCGTGGCCAACGGCTTCCGCGCGCCCAGCGTGCAGGGCCGCCTCACCTTCGCCGACACCATCTCCACGGCCAAGCCCGAAACCATCACCTCGTACGAGTTCGGCATGAAGACGCTCGCCGCCGACGGCAAGCTGCGCTTCAACGCCGACATCTACAAATACAATATGCACAACGAGCAGCTCACCGCGGTGGGCGGCGCCACCAACGTCACGCAACTGCTCAACGCGAAGAAGACCGAAGGCTATGGCGCCGAGTTCGATGCCGAGGCCTACCTTACGCCGAACTTCATCGTTACCGCTGGCGGCAGCTACAATCACACGGAACTGAAGGACAGGAACCTCGCCGTGGCAATCTGCGGCTCAGGCTGCACGGTACTGGACCCCCTCAATGCCCAGGGCAACGCCCTGATCAATGGCAACGTGCTGCCTAACTCGCCCAAGTGGATCGGCACCTTTACCGCCCGTTACGGTATTCCCTACGGCGACAACGGCGAATTCTTCGTCTATACCGACTGGAACTACCGCAGCGAGATCAACTTCTTCCTCTACGACTCAGCCGAATACCGTTCCAAGGCGTTCCTGGAAGGCGGCTTGCGCCTGGGCTACAACTGGGACTTCGGCAAGCGCGAAGTGGCGCTTTATGGCCGCAACATCACCGGTAAGGAAGTGATCACCGGCGCAATCGACTTCAACAACCGCACGGCGTTCGTCAACGACCCGCGCGTTGTCGGCATCGAGTTCCGCGCCGAGCTGTAAGGAGCCCATCGGGGTCAGAGTGATTACTCTGACCCCCAACGGCGACGCCGCTCAGATCACCGAAGCCTTGCCGCCATCCATCGGGATGATCGCGCCGGTGACATAGCTGGCAAGGTCCGAGGCGAGGAAGAGCGCGACGGCTGCCACTTCCGAAGGCTCGGCCATTCGACCCATGGGGATCTCGCGCAATTGTTCGGCGAGAAGATCCTCGCGGTCCCTGCCAGTGGCGCGAACCGAAGCATTCAAGCCCTCCTCCACCCGGCCGGTCCTTGTCAGGT
>NZ_DATHFX010000279.1:0-5193 GCF_035317885.1 Pinirhizobacter sp. | reverse complement strand
TCGGTCGCCTCGGTCATCGTTGCCGAGAACACGCTTGCGGATTCGCGCGAAGCGCTGACGCAGATCACCGGCCAGCCGGTGGGCGAGCTTAAAAAGCTGCGCGAAGACCTGCCCATGACCCCGCCAGCACCGAACGATCCGAAGACCTGGGTCGATACGGCCATGCACTACAGCCCCACCGTGGCTTCGGCGCAGTTCCAAGTGGAATCTTCCGAGGCCTCGATCAACGCCGCGCGTGCGGGTCACTTGCCCACCATCAATGCCACGGCCGGCTGGGGACGCACCAGCCAGTGGACGCAGAACGGTGGCATCGACCTCAACAGTGCCACCGGCGGCACCAACAACCACCCGTCCACCACGGTCGGTGTGACGTTGTCCATCCCCATCTTCTCCGGCGGCGCAACTCAATCGCGTGTCCGCCAGGCGATCTACAGCCGCGATGCCTCGCAGGACGTGCTCGAAGCCACGCGCCGCCAGGTCACCCGCGACACGCTGAACTTCTACCGTTCGGTGGTAGCGGGCATCAGCCAGGTGGAAGCCACCAAGGCCGCAGTGACCTCCTCGCAGAGCGCCCGCGACGCCACACAGGCCGGTTTCGAAGTGGGTACCCGCACCATCGTCGACGTGCTGATTGCCCAGCAGAACCTGACCCAGTCACTGTCCAACTATTCGCAGTCCCGCCACCAGTTCGTGCTGAACAAGCTGCTGCTGAAGCAGACCGCTGGTGAAGTGGACATCAAGGACCTGGAAGCGGTAAACGCGCTGCTCCAGTAAACGGTAGTAGAAAGCGGGGGTCAGAGTGAAAACTCTGACCCCGGATCGCGACCGGCGGATCGCGCGTGGTTATTCCTCCAGCAGGCGATCCACCAGGCGCATCACGCGTTCCACGGCGCCACGTTCGCTTTCGAACACGTGCCGGGCGCAATCGCCCATCTGCCGACGCTCGTTGCCGTCGCGCAACAGTGCACGCACTGCATCACCGAGCTCCGACGCCTCGTGCAGGCGTACGCCGCCGCCTTCCTGCACCAGCGTGTTGGTTATTTCCTCGAAATTGAAGGTGTGCGGCCCTACCACCACGGGTGTCGAAAGCGCGGCGGGTTCCAGCACGTTATGGCCGCCGATGGGTACCAGGCTGCCACCGACGAAGGCAACGTCAGCCGAGGCGTAGAAGGGCATCAGCTCGCCCATGGTGTCGATCACGAAGCATTGCGTAGCGTGCCCCGGCAAGCCATCGACGCTGCGCACCGCCACGGTGAAACCAAGGTTGCGCACCGCGCCTTCTACCTGGCGGAAACGTTCGGGGTGGCGCGGAGCGATCAGCAGCAGGGCGTCGGGCAGGCGCTCGAGCACCTTCAGGTGCGCCTCGAGCACGGGCATTTCCTCACCCTCGTGGGTGCTGGCGGCGATCCACACCGGCCGCGCGGTACCCCAGGCATCACGGAATCCCTGGCCGCCGCCCTTGGTCGCGGCAGGAAGCGGCATGTCGAACTTGAGATTGCCCACCACCGATAGCTGGGTTGGCTCCGCCCCCAGCAGGCGATAGCGCGCGGCATCGGTTCGCGACTGCGCGGCAATGTGGCTGACGCAACGAAGCGCCGCGCGCACCAGGCCTTTCAGCGGCGCGTAGCCGCGCAGCGAACGCTCTGACAAACGGGCATTGGCAATCAACAGGGGAATGCCGCGGCGGCGGCAGCCGAAATAGAGGTTCGGCCAGATTTCCGTCTCCACGATCACCGCCAACCGCGGCCGGATCTTGCGCAGGAAGCTGCGTACGGCGAAGGGAAGGTCGTACGGCAGGTACACGCTGTGCACGCTTTCACCGAACAGTTGCAACACGCGCTCGGAGCCCGTGGGCGTGACCGTAGTCACCACCAGAGGCGCATCGGGATAGGCCAGCATCAACGCTTTCACCAGGGGCTCGGCGGCATTGACCTCACCCACCGACACCGCGTGCACCCACAGGCTGCCGTTGATCCCGGGCGCGGGGAATATGCCGAAGCGTTCGCGCCAGCGGCGGTGGTAGCCACGATAGCGGACACCACGCGCAAGCAGCCGCATCACGATGATCGGCGTCACCAGGTACATGGCCAGGGTGTACAGGAAGCGCAAAGAAGCAGACCCCTTGCTCAGCTTAGCGCACCAGTATACCCGTGCCCCGCCGTGGCCCGACCGGTAGAATGGGCTGATGCCCGGTGCCGTCCTGACTCCCCTTCCCCGCCGCTTGCTCGGCCCGCGCCACTGGCCGGCCTGGATCGGCGTGGGCGTGATCTGGCTGGTGGCCCATCTGCCATGGCGCGTACTGGAGGGGCTGGGCCGTTTCATCGGCAACCTGGCGCTGGTACTGAACAAGGAACGCCGGCAGATCGCCGCCACCAATATCGCGCTATGTTTTCCCGAACTCGACGCCGATGCCCAGCGTGCACTGGTCCGGGCGAACTTGCGCGATGTCGGCATGATGCTGGTGGAGTTCGCGCTGGGCTGGATGGGCAGCGATCGCGCCATCGCCCGCGTGCCTTTGCGCATCGAAGGCCTGGAGCACCTGCAGGTGGCACGTGATGCCGGCCGTGGTGTGCTGCTGGTGGGCGGGCATTTCTCCCACCTTGAACTGGCTGCCCGCCTGGTATCCAGCCGCATCCGCATCGCCGGCATGTACCGACGAATGGATTCAGAGGTATTCGAATGGGTGGTGCTGCGCTCGCGCCTGCACTATGCCGATGCCATGTTCGACAAGGACGACCTGCGCGGCACGGTGAAGTACCTGCGCGCCGGCGGCACCCTGTGGTACGCCCCCGACCAGGACATGCGCAGCAAGGACAACGTCTTCGCGCCGTTCTTCGGCGTGCCCGCTGCCACCATCACCGCGACGCACCACCTGGCCCGGATGTCCGGTGCCGTGGTCATACCGTTCTTCCATCGGCGGCTGGCCAACGGCGGCGGCTACGTGCTGCGACTTGCCCCGCCGATGCCCGGCTTTCCCGGCACCGACGCCGCTACCGATACCGTACGCGTCAACGAGGAAGTCGAGCGCATGGTGCGCGAAGCACCGGAGCAGTATCTCTGGGTTCATAAACGTTTCAAAACACGCCCACCGGGCGAACCCCGCATTTACTGAAGGGGCGTCGCACGTGGCGGAAAGACCGCGGAAAGAAGCTGGAAGCGGCGCGAAAGAAAGCGCGATCACGGCGAAAGATTCAGAAAGCTTTCGTAAGAAACCGGAAAGCACGCGTGCGTAGAACGTCGCCCAATCTCCATTGGATGGCGACACTTCCCCATGCACGATTCGCTTATTGCTTCATCGCTTCGCGCCCGCACCGATTGGCACGGTCATGCGCTCAAGCGTGCGGCCTGCGCCGCCAAATACCTGGTCCGCTCGCTGCAGGTGAAAGCACGCCATCGCGCATGGCTTGGTTTCATCCACGATACGTCGCCGATGCCCGCCGTGGTCGCCCGCGATCCCCGCCTGTTCGAGCGCTACCAGCACCGCTACATCAACCTCGGCTTCGATCCCGCCACCCGGCTTGCCCTGGTGCATGGCCACTACGATTTCATCATCCGCCACTGGCCGGCAGCGTTGGTGAAGGCGGTGTACGTAGATCGGGAACATCGCATTGGCCAGCTCACCCTGCGCGACGGCAGCCAGGTGGATATCGTGTTGAAGGCACCGCCGGTGAAAGGCCTGGAGGGCGAGCTGGGAATTTACCTGTGCGACACCGACGGCACTCATCTTTCTTCGGTGATCCTGACCGTCGCCGACGAGGGCCGGACCTTGCTCGTTGGATGCGTCCAGGGCGCCAAGGCCAGTGAAGGCAAGGAAGCGGTGCGCGACCTCACCCGCCAGTGCCATGGCCTGCGGCCGAAGAACCTGCTGTTATCCCTGGTTTACGCGGTGGCGGGGATCTACGGCAGTGACCACGTGCGCGGCGTGGGCCAGGCCGTGCATCCGTTTGCCCACAAGCACGACAAGATCAAATCGGACTACAACGGGTTCTGGCGCGAGGCCGGCGGCGTGCTCGCCGCCGACGGCATGTTCGACCTTCCCTCCCGCGACGCGGTGCGCAACATCGCCGATATCGAGAGCAAGCATCGCTCGGCCTTTCGCCGCCGCGAGGCATTGCGGGCCGAAGCGATGGACATGCTTGCCAGGGCACTGGATCCAAACCACGTATCGCAACCGGCCATGGACAACCACCCGCTCCACAACCGTGCGGCTGCCTGATGAAAGCGGCTAGCGACGACCCTGTCGCCGCGCTTCATGCAGCTTGGCGTATTTCAAGAACGCATAGAACGCGCCGGTGACGCTGGCAATGAAGCCGGCCCAGCCGTTGAGGAAATAGCGCTTAAGCAGGTACTGCCGCAGGAAAAACAACGGTGGGTAGAACACCATGCGCAAACCGGTGAAGCGTTGCTGCTTGCGCAGCTTGTGCGCCACCATGCCGGTGGTATAGCGGTTGATCTTCTCCACCCGCGTGGCAATGTCGCCGTCACCGTCGTTGACGAAGTCCGCACGCCACAGGTTGCGCACCGGCCCGTCCACTTCGACAGCCGAGTGCACTTCCACGTCGTTCATGCGGCCGCGGCGCCGGTCGAACAGTCGCAGGTGCGGATTCCGCCACGACCACCGGTGCTGCACTGTCCAGAACATGCGTTCGCGTCGCGGCAGGCGGAAGCCAGCGTGGCGCGGCGCCTGGAGTGCTTGCTCGATCACCTGGCGCGTACCGGGTGACAACACCTCGTCGGCATCGAGGTTGAGAATCCAGTCGTGGCGGGCCAGGGCGTAGGCACGCTGTTTCTGAGGGCCATAATCGTCGAAGGGGTGTACCTCGACGTGGGCACCGTGCCTGCGCGCAATCGCAACCGTGGCGTCGGTGGAGCCTGAATCCAGGACGACGATTTCCTCGGCCCAGGACACTTCAGCCAGTACGCGGTCGAGCGTATCGGCGTTGTTGTAGGTGATGAGCACCACCGAGAGCGGTTCGCGGGTCATGCCACTGCCTTGTCAGCCGTGTCCGGGATGTCCGCATACAGCGCCGCGCACCACAGCGCCAGCAGCCAGGCAAACAGCAGCCCCCACCACGCGGAATAAAAAGCCAGGTGCGTGTTGATCGGGAACAGCATCGCCGAGAGCGCCACGGTCACGGGAAATGCCCGGACGCGTGCTGCCGGCGGACAGGTCCACCAATGGCGGATGGCAAC
>NZ_DATHFX010000278.1:0-2700 GCF_035317885.1 Pinirhizobacter sp. | reverse complement strand
GATCGGATGCACGTCGCTACACAGCACCATGCCGCCGGGCCGGGTGGCTCGGCGAAGTTCGCCAAGGGCGACGTCGAGCTCTTCGAGATGGCCAAGCACCAGGCCGCACAGCGTTATATCGGCTAAGGCGTCGGATACCGGTAGCGCATCCAGGCTTCCCTGCATGAGGGTGAATCGGCCCGGTCCTGCGTGCGATTCCAGTTCGTCTTGCGCGCGCAGCAGCATGGGGAGTGAAAGGTCCACGCCCGTGGTGGCCGCGGCGCCGCGATCGAGCACGTGGCGCATATACCGCCCGCTGCCACATCCGGCATCAAGCACCGACATGCCGCTTAGATTCGACGGAAGAAGTTCGAGCATCGCCCGCTCCTCGGCCTGCATCACGGCGTTATGCGCGTGCGACGGATAGCTTGGCGCCCACAAGGCATAGGCGCTGGCTGGCTCCAGGATGGATGGCCCGGACATCAATGGACTCCCATGGCGAAACTGGTTTCGTGCAAGTGCATTCGTGAGGCGCCTTTGAACTGAAGCCCCGGTTCCATCGCGATCAGTGCCGGCGTCGCCAGGCGCTTGTCCAGCAGCTTCGCCCGGCCATCGAGCGTCACGGCCACGGTGTCGATACCGGCAGCCTCGAACCACGCGGCGAAATCCGTGTCGGCGATGCGCGGCATGCCGTTGCGTACAACGGCGCGAATCTCGTGGCGGGAAATGCCCGCAAGGTTTCCGGCGCCGCGGCCCCGGTCTTCCACGATCACCAGGTTCGCCCAGCTACCTGCAGCCACGCTGCCGTGGCCGTGAAGCTTGAGCAGGCGCGACGCATCACCGGTAGCAAGCCGCAACAGCCCGGCGGCATCGAGTTCGCCGCGCGACAGCACCCCGCGAATCTCCTCCAGGAGGTCGCGTTCGCCGCTCAGGCGCGAATCGCTGCCCAGTACCAGCCGGCCGGCTTCGTACAGGCGCCGCGGGTCGAGTGAGCGCCCCAGCAATGCGCGATTACTGCCGGGGCACCACACGACCGTTGCGCCGCACGCGATCACGCGGCCGATGTCGGCATCGTCCATGCCCACGCCATGCACCAGCACGCTGTTGGCGGCCAGGCATCCCATGGCATCGAGTGCCGAAAGCTCGGCGGCAGCCGTAGCATCGGTGCCCTCGGCCAGGTGGATGATCCAGGGGCGTTCCGGGGGCGTGGCCTGGAAACTGGCCTGTACCGGTGGGCCGTAGGATGGACCGCCCAGCGCATAGCTCCAGCCGAAGTCGCGCAACAGCGTGACGGGGAAATCGGCCGTATCCAGCGTTTGGTGCCAGGGGTCGTGGTGCACCACGCAGGTGGTTCCGGCCAGGAGGTTCTTCAGTGCGCCGTGGCGCATCCGCAGGCCCTTGGGCCGTTGCAGCGCCGCGACCACGTCGGGCGCGAGGAAATGTTCCTGGAATGCTTCGATCCAGGCATAGCTGTTGGCGAACGGCGCACTGGACACCAACGGCGGCACCGCGTTCACGTGCAAGTGGTCATGCGCGTTCACCAGGCCGGGAAAAAGCATGTGGCCGCGAAGGTCAACGGTGAAGGCGCGCGGGATCGATCCGGCGGCCAACCGGTCACCATCGATCGACAGCGGTCCGCGCGCGGGCCCAGCGGGTGTCATCGACACCGCATGGGCCAGCGTGGCGTGGACCGATGGCGCGCGCATCGTCATGCTACCGGGCGCTTGCGCATGACGATCAGGAAGTGATCGCCCATGCTTCGAAGCAACGGCCAACCACCGACGCGGTCGTCCAGGCGACCCAGCCGCTCGCACCACGCCGGATGCCGCTGCTGGAATTCCACCAGGTACGGCGGCGGCACGAACAGGCTTAGCGCACGATGGCTCGACAGCTCGAACTGCCCGGCGAATGAGCGGTAGAACTCCCGCGGCAGGTAATACCGCGTCCAGATCACGTGGCGATTCATGCCCACCGGCGTATCGCCCCGTGCGGCACGCACCACTGCCCGACGGAACCGGCCTCGCAACGCGTAGTGGGCGACCTCCCAGGGGCAAATCCGGCCGATCACCGAAAACACCAGCGTGCCGCCCGGGCGCAGCAGGCGCGCGCACTGGTTGGAAAGGGCGATGAGGTCCGGCGCGCAGTTCAATGGCCCGAAGTTCGAGTAGATGCCATCGAAGGTCCCGTCGCCCTCAAGCTGGCCAAGCTGCTGCACGCCAAGGTGCGCGGCATCGACGCGACCTTGCAGGTCATCGGCGATCGCCCGTGCCCGGGTGCGCTCCACCATCTGCGGTGACCAGTCGGTGGCGACCACCTCATGACCCTCGCCGGCGAAGTGCACCGCGTCCAGGCCCGTGCCGCAGCCAAGGTCGAGTAGGCGGGAACCTAAGGGCACGGCATCGCGCACGGCGTCCCACAGGGTTACGCGCATGCGCTGGATCAGTTCATTGTTGCCGCGCGGGCCGTCGTAGTCGGCCGCCACGCTGTCGAAGGCAAGCTGGGTCTGCAGGAGCTGTGTTTCGTTCATGGCCGGTTACCTCGTGGTTGCGCGGCGGACCGCATTGCGCGCCATGGCCGCCAGCGCGCCAAGGAACAGCCCGAAAACGATGCCGATGCCCCAGCCGAGCGGTAGGTTGGGAAATGACGGGCCTTTCGGTACGTAAACCGGGAACACCAGCGAGGTATCGAAGGTGTAAGTAGGGCTAAGCCGGGTGGTCAGGT
>NZ_DATHFX010000277.1:0-7615 GCF_035317885.1 Pinirhizobacter sp. | reverse complement strand
CCCGTTTCGTTGCCGACGTATTGCGCCAGCATGTCGTTCAGCGCGCCCACCGACGCCTGGTAGTCGACCATCACCGGCTTGCGGTTGCCGCGCGCGCGCTGGCCCCATCCGGTACGCATGCCACCGGGCTCCAGCGTGGTGATACGGATGCCCAGCGGCTCAAGCTCGCGCGCCAGCACTTCGGTGAAGCCGCCCACGCCCCACTTCGCGGACTGGTAGGCCGACAACCCCGGCGTGCCCATGCGACCGCCGACAGAGGACACCTGCATGATGTAGCCGGACCGCTGCTTGCGCATGATCGGCAGCACCGCGCGTGTCACCTCCACCACGCCGAAGAAATTGGTTTCCATCTGCGAGCGGAATTCAACGGGGTCCATCTGTTCGAAGGGCACCACTTCGCCATAACCGGCGTTGTTCACCAGCACATCGATGCGGCCGAAGCGCGCCACGGCGGCGTCGACCGCGGCCTTGATCGAGGCGGCATCGGTAACGTCCAGGCGGGTAGCGAGGAGGGTGTCGCCATGGGCCCGGGCTAAGTCGTCCAGGGTGGCGGCATCGCGCGCCGTGGCGACGACCGTTTCGCCGTGTGCCAGCAGGTTTTCGACGATGTCACGGCCCAGCCCGCGGGATGCGCCGGTAACGAACCAGATCTTGCTCATGAGGTTGACTCCTATAGATATTGAGTGTTTGGACACTCATTTATTGAAAGAAAAAAACGGATGGGTCAGTGGCCGGAGGCGACCCGCCAGAAAGCGCGGAAGCCTGCTTCGGCGTACTCCGATGCCTTATCCGGATAGGCCGCCACGAATTCGATCGTGGTGTCGGCCAGCGACGTCATGATCGCCCCCACGAACCGCTCACCCAGGGCTGCCATGGGACCGGCGGCGGTCACCTCGCCCAGGGCCACGGTGATGGCATTGAACGCGGCCGTGCCGGTGGTCCGCGTCTCCGGCGTGACCTTGTCCGACAGGGTGAGCTTGGCCATCACCTTCCGTTCCTGCGGATGCGCCAGGCCCCAGGCCACATACCCCGACCAGGCGTGGCGTGCCCGTTCCTCAAGGCTGGCCGCGGCCGGATAACCGCCGAGCATGGCCAGCCGCAGGCCGTCCTTCAGCTCCAGGTAGAGCTCGTTCAGCAACACGTCCTTGCTGGCGAAGTAGGTGAACAGCGTGCCTTCGGCCACCCCGGCTTCCCTGGCAATCCGCGCCGTCGGTGCCGACAGGCCAAGTTCGCCCATGACGCGCGAGGCGGCGGCGAGGATGGCATTGCGCTTGTCGGTACTACGGGGACGAGCCATGAACAGGCCACTTAAGTGAGTGTGTACTCAATCATATGAGCACCCCGAACAAAGTGCAAGGCCGAGCATTAGGGGTCACAGCATTAGGGGTCAGAGTCATTTACCGGGAATAAAATGACTCTGACCCCTTTGGGGTGGGTGCGGGTTGATTGGGCGGGCTGAAAGCTATCTAATGCGCGTAAACGTTTACGCCCGTGCCGCCCAAGGCGAGCATGGCCAAGCGCGCCCTAAGCTGGCGCGCCATTTTTTTGCAGGTCCGTCCGCCGAATGAAAAGCCCCGCCGAGATCGACGCGCTCATCGCTTCCATGACCATCGATGAGAAGGTCGGCCAGCTGGGGTGCTTCGCCGACGCCTTGCGTCCGTTCGCGCCGGATGTAAACCCCGAGGCCAACGCCCGCGACGCCGCCCAGGTGCTCGAGCAGATCCGTGCCGGCAAAGTGGGCGCGCTGTTCAATGGTGCTGGTGCCGCGGCAGGCCGCGAGTCGCAGCGCGTGGCGGTGGAAGAGAGCCGGCTGGGCATCCCGCTGCTGTTCGGCGCGGACGTGATCCACGGCATGCGCACGGTATTCCCCATTCCGTTGGGCGAGGCCGCCAGCTTCGAACCGGAACTGGCCGAACGTACTGCGCGCGCAGCGGCGGTGGAAGCGACGGCGGCTGGCATCCACTGGACCTATGCCCCGGCGGTGGACATTGCCCGTGATCAGCGCTGGGGCCGCGTGGCCGAAGGCGCGGGCGAAGATGTCTACCTTGGTTCACGCTTCGCCGAGGCGCGTGTGCGCGGCTTCCAGGGTGCGGACCTCACCGCCGCCGACAGCCTGTTGGCCACGCCCAAGCATTTCGTCGCCTACGGTGCGGTGCAGGCCGGCATGGACTACAACAGCGTGGACATCTCGCCGCAGACCTTGCACGAAGTGCACCTGCCGCCGTTCAAGGCGGCCTTCGACGCCGGCGCCATCACCACCATGAGCGCCTTCAACGACATCAATGGCGTGCCGGCTTCGGCCAACCGCGAGATCATGACCGACCTGCTGCGCGGTGAGTGGGCCTTCCCCGGTCTGGTGGTATCGGACTACACCGCCGACATGGAACTGATCGCCCACGGCTTTGCCGTGGACGCGCGCCACGCCACGAAGCTCGCCTTCACCGCGGGCGTGGACATGAGCATGCAGAGCGGCTTCTATGCCGATCACCTGCCCGACCTCGTGGCCACCGGCGAGGTACCCGAGGCGATGCTCGATGATTCGGTGCGCCGTGTGCTGAACATCAAGAACACCGTCGGGCTGTTCGACGATCCCTACCGCTCGCTCGATGCCGAGCGCGAAACCGCTGATGTCACGCGCGACGAGCACGCGGCACTTGCCCGCGATGTCGCGCGCCGATCGATCGTGATGCTGAAGAACGACGGTGACGTGCTGCCGCTGAAGAAGTCCGGCCAGCGCATCGCGCTGATCGGGCCATTCGCCAGCGACCGCCAGAATTTGGAAGGCTGCTGGACCTTGTTCGGCGATGCCGCGCGCCACGTCACGCTGGAAGACGGCCTGCGCCAGGCGATGGACGACGCAGGCATGCTGAGCGTGGAACCGGGCTGCGATTTCGAGACCGAACTGCCCGGTGGTTTCGCCGCGGCGATCGCCGCCGCCGAGGCCGCCGACGTGGTGCTGCTGGCCATCGGCGAACCGCAGGTGTATTCCGGCGAAGCGCAGTCGCGCACGCAGATCGTGGTGCCGGCGGTGCAGCAGGCCCTGGCCGAAGCCATCGCAAGCACCGGCAAGCCCGTGGTGGTGCTGTTGCGCAATGGCCGCGCGCTGGCGCTGCACGGCGCCGTGCGCGATGCCCAGGCCATTCTGGTGACCTGGTTCCTGGGCAGCCAGACGGGCCCGGGCGTGGCTGATGTCGTCTTCGGCGACTATTCGCCCTCCGCCCGCCTGCCGGTGAGCTTCCCGCAGGATTCCGGCCAGCAACCGTATTACTACAACCACCGCCGCACGGGCCGCCCGGAGATCGCGGGCCAGCCGTACGCTTTTAAATCCCGCTGGCGTGAATTTACCAACGAGGCGCTGTATCCGTTCGGCCATGGCCTGGGGTATGCGCGCTTCGCCTATGCCAAGCCCACCATCGGCAGCACGCGCGTGGGCTGGAACGAGGTGCTTACCATCCGTTGCAAGGTGACCAACCACGGCGAGCTAGATGCCGAGGAAACCGTGCAGCTGTACATCCACGACAAGGTGGCCAGCCGCGTGCGTCCGGTGCGCGAGCTGAAGGGATTTGCCAAGGTAACCATCCCGGCAGGATCCGTGCGCGAGGTGGAGTTCGCCCTGACCCGCCATGACCTCGCCTTTGCCGGCGCCGACACCCGGCCAGTGGCCGAACCCGGTGTTTTCCAGTTGTGGGTGTCCCCTTCGTCCACCACCGGTGAGCCGGTGGAGTTCGAACTGCTCGCACCCTGACCCGACGAGTTTCTTACATTCGTTGCGCTAGCGTGCTTCGATGCAAGTAACCGGAGGAAGCCTGGCGTGACACCGAACCCGCATCGCATCGTCATCGTCGGTGGTGGCGCCGGCGGGATTGAATTGGCCACGCGCCTGGGCCGGAAACTCGGCAAGCCGGGCCTGGCCACGGTGACGCTGGTGGATGCCGAACTCACCCATGTATGGAAGCCGCTGCTGCACGAAGTAGCGGCAGGTTCCCTCGACGCGTCGCGCGAAGAGCTCAACTACATGGCGCAGGCCACGTGGAATGGATTCGAGTACGAGTACGGCCGCATGGACGGCCTGGATCGCGCCAACAAGCGCCTTCGCCTGGCCCCACAGGTGGACATGGATGGCGTGCAACTGGTGCCGGCGCGCGTGTTGCCCTACGACACGCTGGTGCTGGCGGTGGGCAGCACCGGCAACGACTTCGGCACGCCCGGGGTAGGCGAGCATGCCATCTACCTCGATACGCGTGAGCAGGCCGAAGCCTTGCGCCGTCGTCTGCGTGATCGCTTCATCGCCGCGCACTCGCGCAACGACGGCGTGCCCGTACGGGTGGCCGTGGTGGGTGCAGGCGCCACGGGCGTCGAGCTTTCCGCGGAACTGCGCGATGCGGCCAATCTTTATTCGCACTACTCAGGCGACGCGGAAAAAGTGGCGCTGGAGATCACCCTGCTCGAAGCCGGCACGCGCGTGCTGCCGGCGTTGCCCGAGCGCATCGGACACGCGGTGACGGCACGGCTGCGTGAGGAATTCGGCGTCCAGGTGCATACCGCATGCCCCGTGCGCCGGGTGGAAGCCGGCTCCGTCTACGCCGGCGACGACCAGCGTTTCGCCGCCGACATCGTGGTCTGGGCCGCGGGGATCCGCGCACCGGCCTTCCTGCGCGAGCTCGATGGCCTTGAGACCAACCGCGCCGACCAGCTTGTGGTGGATGCAACCCTGGCCACCACGCGCGATCCATCGGTGTTCGCCTTCGGCGACTGCGCGGCGTGCCCGCTGGGCGACGGGCGCAGTGGCATCGTGCCGGCTCGAGCGCAGGCCGCCCATCAGCAGGCGAGCCTGCTTGCCGCCAACTTCGTCCGCCGTGCCGAGGGCAAGCCCATGAAGCCCTTCATCTACGTCGATCACGGATCACTGGTGTCACTGGCCTCCCATGACGCCGTCGGCGACCTCTTCGGCGGCCGCATGGTGGAAGGCAAGCTCGCCCGCGTGGTCTACATTTCGCTTTACCGCATGCACCAGGTGGCGCTGTTCGGCTGGATGAAAACCGGCCTGCTGATGCTGGGCGGCCTGCTTACGCGGGGAACACGTCCGCTGCTCAAGCTGCACTGACGCGACAGCTTGCCGCAGTGCGCCTGTAGCGCAAAACGCCGCACCCGCGCGCGCAGTGGCTACCCGGGCGTATGCTGGCCGCATCGCACAAAGGGGTTGTGATCATGCCATCCATCCTCGTTGAAGTTGCCCTTCGAGCACCGCGGCCATGATCGTCGCCAACGATGCCCTGACCCTGGCGCGACTGCAGTTCGCCTTCACTGTCTCCTTCCACATCATCTTCCCGGCCATAAGCATCGGGCTTGCAAGCTACCTGGCCGTGCTCGAGGGCCTGTGGCTGCGCACCGGCAAACCGGTCTATCGCGAGGTCTTCAATTTCTGGTCGAAGATATTCGCCGTCGGCTTCGGCATGGGCGTGGTCTCAGGCGTGGTGATGAGCTACGAGTTCGGTGCCAACTGGGCCGGTTTCTCGCGCGTTGCAGGGAGCGTTACCGGACCCTTGCTTGCCTATGAGGTGCTCACCGCATTTTTCCTCGAGGCGGGATTTCTCGGCATCATGCTGTTCGGCTGGAACCGCGTGGGCCCGAAGCTGCACTTCCTGGCCACCTTGATGGTTGCCGTGGGCACGCTGATCTCCATGTTCTGGATACTGTCATCCAACAGCTGGATGCAGACACCCCAGGGCTTCGACATCGTCGACGGCAGGATCGTCCCGGTGGACTGGTTTGCGATCGTCTTCAATCCCTCGTTCCCCTACCGCCTTGCGCACATGGCGTTGGCCGCGTTCATTGTCTCGGCCACCCTCGTGGCGGCTTGCGGCGCGTGGCATCTGCTGCGCGGTCGCCGCGACCCCGGGGTGAAGACATCCTTCTCGATGGCGATGTGGATGATCCTGGTGACGGTGCCGATCCAGATCGCCGTGGGCGACGCGCACGGCCTGAACACGCTCGAGCACCAGCCGGCCAAGATCGCAGCGATGGAAGGCCTGTGGGAAACGGAGAAGGGCGGTACTTCGCTCAACCTGGTCGGCTGGCCGGACATGAAGAACGAGCGCACCGATTTCGCGGTGAAGGTTCCGCACCTGGGCAGTTTGATCCTTACCCATAGCTGGGACGGCGAGATCAGGGGCCTGAAAGCGTTCGCGCCTGAGGATCGCCCGAACTCCACCATCGTGTTCTGGAGCTTCCGGATCATGGTGGGCATGGGCCTGTTGATGTTGCTCCTGGGCCTGTGGGGCCTGGTGTTGCGGCGAAAGCAGGGGCTTTACGAATCGCGATGGCTGCAGCGCTTCGCCCTGGCGATGGGGCCCTCGGGCCTGGTGGCGTTGCTCGCCGGCTGGATCACCACTGAAGTGGGCCGCCAGCCCTGGGTGGTATACGGCGTGATGCGCACAGCCGATGCATCCTCGGCGCTATCGGCCGAGCAGGTGGGCACCTCGTTGATGATCTTCGTCATCGTCTACTTCCTGGTGTTCGGCACCGGCATCTATTACATGCTCAAGCTGATGGGCAACGGTCCGTCGCTCGAGAAAGACGGCGATGGCGACATGCGCGGCGATACCGGCAAGGGCAGCGCGCGTTACGACCACCGGCCGATGTCCCGTCCCACCGACCCCATCGACGAGTAGACGGCCATGCATATCGACCTTCCCATGGTGTGGGCCGCGATCATCGGCCTTGGTGTGTTCCTCTATATCCTGCTCGATGGTTTCGATTTGGGAATCGGCCTGCTGTTCCCCTTCTTCAACCAGGACGGCGAGCGGCAGGTGATGCTCAACACGGTCGCCCCGGTGTGGGACGGCAACGAAACCTGGATGGTGCTGGGGGGCGCGTGCCTGTTCGCCGCGTTCCCGGTGGCCTACAGCAGCTTGCTGCCGGCGGTGTACCTGCCGCTGGTGGCGATGTTGTGCGGACTGATATTCCGCGGCGTGGCGTTTGAGATCCGCGCCAAGGCCAATCGCACGCGGCACCTGTGGGACCTGGCCTTCATGCTGGGCTCGGCCACCGCAACCTTCTGCCAGGGGTTGATCCTGGGCACCTTGCTGCGGGGCATCGACATCGTCGATGGCAAGTACGTGGGCGGTCCCTATGCCTGGTTGTCGCCCTTCGGCCTGTTCTGTGGGCTGGGCCTTTTGGTTACCTATGCCACCACCGGCTGCGCCTGGCTGGTGATGAAGACCGATGGCGATCTGCAACGCCGCATGCGCCTGATGCTCAAGCCGCTGGCGTTGGCACTGCTGGCGATCATCGGCGTGGTAAGCCTGTGGACCGTGCTAAGCCATCAGTACATTGCCGACCGCTGGTTCGGCGGCGCGCATTTCCTCTACTTCGCGCCCGTGCCGATCCTGGTGCTTGCATGCGTGGCCGGGATCATCCGCGGGGCGAGCAGCGCGCACGAGTGGCGGCCGTTCCTGCTGACGCAGGCCATCATCTTCCTGGGCTACAGCGGCCTGTTGATCAGCATCTACCCGAACATCATCCCGCCCTCGCTCACCATCTGGGAGGCGTCCTCGCCGCACTCCAGCCAGGTATTCACCCTGGTAGGCGTGTTGATCATCCTGCCGATCATCCT
>NZ_DATHFX010000276.1:0-8541 GCF_035317885.1 Pinirhizobacter sp. | reverse complement strand
ACACGCCTGGACGACCTCAAGAAGGTCGGCAAGAGCGCCCTGCTGGTGGGTGTGCTCGGCGTGGTCATTCCCTTCGCCGCCGGTGCCCTGTGGGCACACGGCGAAGGCTACGAATGGGCGAAGTCTATGTTCGTGGCCGCCGCCTTCGTGGCCACCTCCGCCGGCATCACCGCGCGCGTGCTGCAGGAACTGGGTGTACTGCAGCGGATGGAAAGCCGGGTGATCCTGGGCGCGGCAGTGATCGATGACATCCTGGCCATGCTGCTGCTGGGCGTGGTGGTGTCGATGCAGGGCGGCGGCGAACTCAACATTAAATCGCTGCTGATCACCCTCGGCAGCGCGGTGGGCTTCATCGCCGTGATCGGCTGGGGCGGGTCGAAGGTGATGCGGCGTAATTCCGCGTGGCTGGACAAACCCTTGAGCCCCTGGTCGGCGCTGAACATCGTGCTGGCCCTGTGCCTGGGGCTGGCCTTCCTCTCCACCGAATTCGGTCTGGCCGCCATCATCGGCGCCTTCCTGGCCGGCATGATTGCCTCGGAAACCCGGCAACGCGAGGAACTGGAGCATCAGGTGGGCCCCTTGCTGGCCCTGCTCACGCCGTTCTTCTTCGTTATTACCGGCGCGAAGATCAACCTGGCGGAACTGGCCAGCGCACACGCGTTGTGGCTGCTGCTGGTGGTCACGCTCATCGCGATCGCATCGAAGCTCCTGGGCGGTTACCTCGGCGCCCGCTCGCTGGGCAACCGGGGCGCCCTCATCGTGGGTTTCGGCATGGTGCCGCGTGGCGAGGTGGGCGTGGTGATCGCAAGCCTGGGCCTTGCCGCAGGTGTCTTCACCGAGCAGATCTATGCGGTGATCGTGGCGATGTCGCTGCTCACGGCGATGGTGACGCCGCCGATTCTGGCTGTGCTCCTGAAGCGGGCGCCCGCGGACGAAGCGGTGTCCGGCGGCTAGGTCCCGCGTTCCCTGGGCCCGGCAGCGAAATTCATGCCGCGGAGTATGACCTGCGTCACCATGGCGAAGGGCGCCATCGGCTTATCTTAACGTTCAGGCTTGCAGCATAAACTGCAAACGAATGTAAGACCGACCAGCCGGCAGCATGCCGGCCTGAACACTGCCAGGAGCTCCAAGATGAACTTCAAGACCATGCTGGGCATTCCGCTTGCAGCCTTTGTGGCCGTCGCCGCCATGAATCCCGCCGATGCCGCCGTCCTCAAGCGCCCGGATGGCATCTACGTGCGCTGCGACCAGTGCGGCACCGTGACCGCGATCGAGCACAACGTCACCCAGGGCCGTGACCACGGCACCGCTGGCGCCATCATCGGCGCCGTTGCCGGCGGCGTGCTGGGCAACCAGATCGGCAAGGGCAACGGCCGCAAGATCGCCACCGTCGGCGGCGCGGTGGGCGGCGGCTTCGCCGGCAACGCCATAGGCAAGGGCGGCGGCAGCGAAAGCTGGACGCTTCGCCTGCGGATGGGCGACGGCTCCGTCAGCAATGTCACCATTGCCGATGCCTCGGCGGTGCGCGAGGGCGACATCGTGGCGGTGGATGAGAAAGGTAATGTGACCCGCGTGCAGTAAACCGCGGAGCTTCACTGATGAAAAGCCGCGGAGCCTGGCGTCGCGGCTTTTTCTTTGGGCGATTTCTGGATGTGAAAGTCCTCGGGGGTACGGAGACTAACCGTTGGAACTTTCGCGGAGTGCTTCCATGTCCATCATCCATGTCGGCCATACCTCTAATCTCGCCAGCGCGATCCTCGCCAAGGCAGACAACACCACCGTCTCGACAAAAACGCTGGGAAAAATAGCGGAGGTAGCCGCCCGCCTCTACGGCGTGGACAACAGTGGCGGCCTTCGTCCGATTGCCTCGCCGCTAGGTAAAGCTGCATTCAAGAACGATATCGAGGACTGCATGACGGCGATGGAAGCGATGCCTGATACCCGGGCACGACGAGATCTTGGGGCATTGCTGCAACGCATCGAAACGCGGACAGCCAAGGCGTACGACAGGCTTGCCAAGAGTTTCAATCGCGACGACATGCGGGACATGAAGAACGGCATTACCAACTTGGAGAACAACGTTCGGCTGGCTTACCTGCTTGGATCCCAAGGCGGCGCCAAGCCCAAATAAGCACAGAGATACAGGACAACGCGTCTAGTCACGTTTCGCGTCTGTGCCTACCAGGCACATCAGGCGATCATAAAAACTATCCGGGCAATGCGCCGCTACCGGCACCACGAATACATCCGGTGCGGCAAAGGACTGGCACTTCATCCCGTCCTTTACCGTCATCAGCACCGGAAGTTTGTCGCCGAAGACAATGTCGCCGGGAACGAAATCATGGTGGTCGGGAAAGGCGTGTTCGATCACATCGATGCCTCGCTCACGCAGACCGTGGAAAAACCGCCCTGGGTTGCCGATGCCCGCCACGGCATGCACTGTGCGGCCGCGGAAGTATTCCAGCAGCAGGCGCCGCGAGCGATCGACCAGCGATTCGGCTTCGCTGCCGTACAGCGACATGGAAATCTCGTCGGCCCGAGCCGTGCCGCCGTTGCAGACGACGAAATCCACCGTCCCCAGGCGCGAGATGGGCTCCCGCAGGGGGCCGGCCGGCAGGAGCCGCCCATTACCGAAACGGCGTGCGCCATCGATCACGCAGATCTCCACGTCGCGGGCCAGGCGCAGATGCTGCAAGCCATCGTCGGCCACCACCACGTCGCAGCCGCGCTCAACCAGTAGACGTGCCGCTGCGGGACGATCACGGCCCACGGCGACTGTGGCGCCGGCTTGCCGCATCAGTGCCGGTTCGTCACCGTACTGGCGGGCTGTGGCTCCCTCGGGCAGCAGCGCGTGCTCGACCTGGATGCCTCCATAACCGCGGCTTACCACGCCGGGCTTCATGCCACGCGCCCGAAGCTCGTCCACGATGGCGAGCGTCAATGGCGTCTTGCCGGTGCCGCCTACGGTGATGTTGCCAACGACGATCACCGGCACGCCGACACTCACCGGCGATGCCTTGCGCGCCCGCGCCTTGGAAACGATTCGGTACAAGGCTTCCAGCGGCAACGTCCACCAAGGTGGCGCAAGGTCCGAATACCAGCGCTGCTGAAGGCGCGTGGCCAGCGACATGGCGCTAGTCGTGCCGGCCGGCGGCCAACGGCGCCGTATCGCTGAACTGCATGCGATGCAACGCGGCGTAAGTGCCGCCTTGCACCAGAAGTTCGTGGTGCGTACCCAGCTCCACCACCCTGCCCTGGTCCATCACGGCGATCTGGTCGGCGTGTTCGATGGTGGACAGGCGATGGGCGATCACCAGCGTGGTGCGGTCGCGCATCAGGCGTTGCAGGGCGTCCTGGATCAGGCGCTCGGATTCGGTATCCAGCGCGCTGGTGGCTTCGTCCAGCACCAGGATGGGGGCGTTCTTCAGGATCGCCCGGGCAATGGCGATGCGCTGGCGCTGTCCGCCGGAGAGCATGTTGCCGGCCTGGCCGATCGGGGCATGGATGCCGCCGGGGAGCTTCTGGATGAATTCCATCGCGTTGGCGGCTTCAGCGGCCGCAACGATGGCTTCCTCGCTGGCGCCAGCCAGTTCACCGTAGGCGATGTTGTTGGCCACGGTGTCGTCGAACAGCACCACCGACTGGCCCACCCAGGCGATCTGGCGCCGCAGCGAGGGCAGCGTATAAGCCTCGTAGTCGTGGCCGTCGAGCAGGATCTGCCCGCCCGAGGGCTCGTAGAACCGGGGCAACAGGCTCACCAGGCTGCTCTTGCCACTGCCGGAGCGACCGACCAGCGCGGTGACGGTACCCGGCCGGCAGGCGAGGTCGACGCCACGCAAGGCGGGAAACTGGTTCCGCGGGTACACCAGCTGCACGTCCTTGAAGACGATGTCGCCGCGGGTGCGGTCGAGCGTTTGCGCGCCCATGTCGCGCTCGGGCGGCATGTCGATGATCTCGAAGAGGTCTTCCGCGGCCGAGATACCGCGCTGCATGGCCGACTGCACGCCGGCAAGCCGTTTGAGCGAGGGCAGGATCGCACCCATGGCGGTAAGCACGGCCATGAAGGCACCGGGCGATATGTTCGACAACACCGCCGGGCGCGTTGCCAGGAACACCATCAATGCGAGCGCTGCGGCACCCACCGTCTGGATGGTGGCGCTGGACAGGGCGCCGGTGGAGGAAATCTTCAGGTTCAACCGGCGGGCGCGTTCGGCCACGTCGAAGAATCGGCGCGTTTCGCGTTCCTGGCCGCCGTAGATGCGGACCTCGCGGTGGGCGCCGACGGATTCCTCCACGGCGCTGGTCACCGAACCCATGTTGCCCTGGATGCGCTTGCTGATGCGCCGGTAGCGCCGGCTCACCACGGTGACGATCAGTCCTACGCAGGGCACCAGCACCAGCAGCGACAAGGTGAGGTAGGCGCTGGTGGTGAGCATCACCAGCAGCATGTACACCACCATGAGGCTATCGGTGATGACTGTCTTGAGCGAATCAGTGGCGGCGTTGGCCACTTGCTCGCTGGTAAAGGTGATGCGTGAAATCTGGTGGCCCGAGGCTTCGCGGCCGAAGAAGGCCGCGGGCAGTCGCATGTAAGCATCGAACACTTCCTGGCGCACCGTCTGCACGACATTGCGGCCAATGTAGGCAATGCCGTAGTCCGTGGCGTATGAAGCAAAGCCACGCACGATGAACAATCCGATGATCCAGATCGGCGTCCAGAAGATCCAGAAGGTGTCCTTGTCCACGAATACGCGGTCGACGATCTGCTTGAGCAGCTTGGTGAATATGGCAAGGCAGGCCGGATCGACGATCATGCCGATGATGGCGATCAGCGCCACGCCCTTGTAGCGCGAGGAATAGCCCAGCAGCCGTTTGTAGATGACCCAGGTTTCCTTGCCGAAGGGCGAGGTTTTCTTGGCAGTGTTCACTTGCCCTGGGTGTCCTGCGTGGGCGTGGTGGCGATGGATAGCTTCGAGAACCCCAACTGGCCCAGCGCATCCATGGCGGTCACGACGTTCTGGTTGGCGGTGAGCGCGTCGGCACGAATCACCACCGGGCGGTCGTGGTCGCCGTTGGCCACCCGTGCGATGGTCTCCTTCAGCGTCTCGATGCCCTGCCCCTGCACCGCGTCGCTGCCGACGTAGTAGTGCCCTTCGCGGTCCACCACGATGGTGAGCGCCTGGGAGTTGGGATCCCGCGCCTCGGCGCTGGCCTTGGGCAGATTCACCTGCAGGCGCGAATGCTGCACGAAGGTGGTGGTTAGCACGAAGAACATCAGCAGGGTAAGCAGCACGTCGATCAAAGAGATCACGTTGATCTCGACGTCGTCGTCGCGCCGGCCGTTGGTCAGTCGCATCGGCTTATTCGGCCGGCGTGGCGGCAGCGGCGCTGCGGCGGCGCGGCTTGGGCAAGGAGAGGTCGTCGAGCAGTGCCGTGGCCTGCTTCTCCATGTCCACGATGTAACCGCCCACCCGCGAGCGGAAATAGCGGTGCAGCACATAGGCCGGGATCGCTACCACCAGACCAGAGGCCGTGCAGATCAGCGCTTCGCCGATGCCACCGGCCATCTTGGCCGGATCGCCCACGCCGCCGCCCATGACGTCCATGAACATACGGATCAGCCCGATCACCGTACCCAGCAAACCCAGCAGCGGGCCGATCAGGGCGATCGTGCCTAGCGTGCTAAGGAAACGCTCAAGGCGATGCACCACGTGGCGGCCGGTGTCCTCGATGCGCTCCTTGATGAGTTCGCGCGGGCGGTCACGCACGCTGAGCGCCCCGGCCAGCAACTCCCCTAGCGGGGAACCTTCCGCGAGGGCCTGGACATGTTCGTTGTCCAGCTGGCCCGAGCGGGCCCATTCACGCACTTCCTCACCCAGCCCCGGCGGCAGTACCGAGGCCCGGCGCAATGTCCAGAAGCGCTCGAGCACGATCGCCAGCGCCACGAGCGAGCAGATCAGGATGGGCGTCATCGCCCAGCCACCAGCCAACAGGATTTCCAGCACGGCAAACGCCCCGGGGGGTTATCAAAGTGTCCAGGGCGGGATGATAGCAGGACGCCGCCGGGCGCAAGGCCGGCGGCGTCCCGCTACTTCGCGCTGGGCGCGAGCAATTCCAGCTCGGCGATGCCGGTGCGGCGACCGCCGTTGAAGGTGAACCGGTAGTACGTGTACGCCGCAGGCGTGGCCACGGCAAAGGCGCGTGTCAGGCGGGCCCAGGCGAAGCGCTCACCCGAACGGGTGTCCAGGGTGGTCCAGGCGGCGCCGTCCATCGAACCTTGCAGCGACCAGTTGAACGGGGCATCAAGCGCGCCGGGCGAGGTGATCGTGTAGACAGCCACGGCCGCGGGCTTGGCGAGTTTGTAGTTGATATTGCTGGTGGTCCCGGGCAGCTGGTACGCCGAGGCCGAATCGTCATCGGCCAGCGCCGCAAGCAGTTCCGGCACGGCGCCATCGGCGCTCAAGGTCGCCTGCGAGGACACATCCACCAGTGGCGCGGGCTTGTGTCCTTCGGCCGAGATCGACGCCGGCAACGCATCGTCGCCGGTGCCCCACTTCGAGGGCTTCGGACCCATGGTGAAGTCCAGCGTGGCACCTGCGGCAAGCAAGGCGTGTGGCAAGGTGAGCTTGGTCCACGGCTGGCCGTTGACGTTCAGTGACTGCACGTAGCGGTTGGTGTCGCTCACACCGGGCGCGTTGATGGATATCTGCTTGCCGCCTTCCAGGTTCAGCGTCATGTGCTCGAAGCGCGGTGCGCCGATCACATATTCGGGCGTACCCATGCGCAAGGGATAGAAGCCGGCGGCACCGAACACCCACCACGCGGACATCTCACCGTTGTCCTCGTCACCGGGATACCCCTGGCCGATCTCGCTGCCCACGTAAAGGCGGTTCATGGCGTCGCGCAGCTTGTCCTGGGTTTTCCAGGGCTCACCGGCTTCGTCGTACATGTAGATGATGTGGTGCGAAGGCTGGTTGCTATGGCCGTACTGGCCCATGCGCACGTCGCGCGCCTCGAGCATCTCGTGGATCACCCCGCCGTAGTCACCCACGTCGAAGGTTCCCTCGGCCGAGAAAAACGCATCGAGCTTCTTGCCGAGCTTGTCGCGTCCGCCATAGAGCGCCGCCAGCCCTGCGCCGTCCTGGGGCGCGTGGAAGGCCATGTTCCAGGCATTGGTCTCGGTGTAGTCACCGCCCCAGCGGGTGGGGTCGAAGTGCTTCTTGTCGAATCGCCAGCTGCCATCGCTGTTGCGGCCGACGAAGAAACCGACATCCGGATCGAAAAGATGCACGTAGTTAAGCGCACGGCTTCGGTAGTACACCGCGTCGTCGGCATAGCCTTTGTAGCGGCGGTCTTCGGGGGGGTTGGTCGTCAGTTCGCGCGCCAGGTTGCCGATGGCGAAGTCGTTGATGTAACCATCCATCGACCACGACAGGCCTTCTTCCACCGACCTGTCGGTGTAACCGCTGAAGAGGCTGCGGCCGATGCCCTTGCGTCCGGCACCGGGAACGGGGCTCACCACGGCTGAGTTCTTCAATGCCGACATGTAGAACGCGGCCACGTCGAAATTACGCACGCCCTTCAGGTACGCATCGGCAAACGCCACGTCGGAACTGGTGCCGACCATCAGGTCCGCATAGCCCGGCGACGTCCAGCGGGCGATCCAGCCGCCGTCGCGATACTGCTGCACGAAGCCGTCGATCATCTCGCCCGTGGTGTGCGGGGTGAACAAGGTGTAGGCCGGCCATGCGGTGCGATAGGTGTCCCAGAAGCCGTTATTCACGTACACCTTGCCGGGCATGATCCGCGCGCCCGTGCGCAGCGGGGTATTTCCGCCTACCTGCGGACTGAACGGGCTGGCATAGCTATAAACGGGATTGGCCCGTGTGCCGGTGTTCTCGTAGCCGGAATTGGGATACAGGAACAGGCGATAGAGGTTGGAATACAGCACCACCTTCTCGTCGCGATTGGGCGTGTCGATCGAAGCGACCGACAACTGCTGATCCCATTGCGTACGAGCGCGTTCGCGGACGGTCTCCAGGGTGTCGTCGGGTGAGATTTCCTGATCGAGGTTTTTCTTCGCCTGTTCCACGGAGATCAGCGAGGTGGCGATGCGCATGTTCACCGCCCCGCCATGTCCCACGTCGAAGCCGAACCAGGCCGCGGCATCTTCGCGCTCGCTGCCGTCGAAGGTGTCGGCGGCGATCACGGGCCGGTCGAAACGGGCGTAGAAGAACATCCGCGTGGCACCGGTGGAAAGACGGCTCTTGCTGTCCGACCAGCCGCTGATGGCGCGGTGTGATTTGTCCAGGTCAATGCCATTGTTGGCATCACGGTTGTCGAACACCAACTGGGCCGCCTTGCCCGGGAAGGTGAAGCGCATGATCGCCGCATGGTCGGTGGGCGTGATCTCGGCCGTGACGCCTGAATCGAAATGAACCTGATAGTAGTCCGGCTGCGCCACTTCGTTGGCGTGGTCGAACGACATCGCCCTCGTCGCGCGGTCAAGGGCCGGTGTGCCGCTTGCCATGGCCGGCATCA
>NZ_DATHFX010000275.1:0-10483 GCF_035317885.1 Pinirhizobacter sp. | reverse complement strand
ACCGCCGATGCCCTCGAATGCCTTGCGCTCGGTGTGCGAAGCCTGGGCACCGAACTGCACCTTGCCGTACTTGCCCTGGTAGAAGCGCCACCAGAAGCCCAGCGTGCCCTGCGATATTTTCTGGGTGTTGCCTACGCAGGTGAGCGGCGAACCTTCGATGTTGCAACCTGAGTTGACATACAGCGGGTTGCCATAACCATACGGGGTGGTGCCAACAGTGAAGGCTTCCTTCTGCTGGCGTTCCTGGCCGCCGAAGGCATAAACGTCCACGTCGCTACCGGCATGCAGGGTGAGGCCACCGAGCAGCATGGTTTCCTTGATCGGGGCCAGGCTGCCATCCGGACGGAAGGTCACGTCGGAAAGGCCTGCGGTACCGTAGCGGCCGATGCCCTTGCCGGTCATGCCGCTGAACTGGAAGTCGAGGATCTTCGGCACCAGGGGCAGGATCAGGCCCAGGCCGAAACCACCGCCGTGCTCGGTGTGGTTGGTTCCGCCGAAGCGGTTGTAGAACTCGCGACCAAGGCCGAACACTTCGTAGTGGCCCCAACCCGGATCGAGCGCGGCCTTCAGGATCACGTCCGGCGTCTGGTTGAGCGAGATATTGTTGGCGGAGTTGAAGCCGGAGCCACCGACCTGGTTGTATGTCACGCCAGCCGGCACCTTGGTGGTGGCGAAGGTCGTCTGCGGATTTTCCAGCGACAGGCCCAGCCAGAACACCTTGCCCCAGTCCTTCACGATACGGATCTGGTTCTGGCGCGCCCAGGTGAAGCCCGGGACGTACTGCGCGTCGATCGACGGCGGCAGCTGCTCGGTGCGCGGGATGATGCCCTTGGCGTTGAGCGTGAGCAGCGACCAGCTGTCGCCGGCCAGGAGGTGCAAGCCGGTGGTGTCCCAGTCCAGCGCGGCATAGACGTTACGCGTGCGCGGCGTGAACGAATTGCTCTGGTTCTGGTTGGCGGTCTGGGCGGCGCCCAGGAAGTCACCCTCGTAGTAACCGCTGACGTGCACGTCCGGATTGATATCAGCCGTGGCCAGCAACGACAGGCGGCTCTGGCGCTCGCTGAAACGGGTTTCGTGCGTATGCGCGGTGGAGGTCTGGCTATAGGGAATCGCAAAGCTCGACGCCATGTCGGCGCCGACGTCCTTCGAACGGTAGATCGACGCCGCTTCCAGGAAGCCGCCGAGCGTCAGCTGGACGCCCTTGTAGTCGAGCTTGCCGGCCTTGGCGTCGTCCACGTACTTCTGGGTGGCCGCGATCTGCTTCTGGGTGGTCTCTGTCGCCTGGCCCTGGCTGACATTGATATCGGACTGGGCGTCGGTGCGCTCCTGTAGCGCGCTGACCTGGGCAGCCTGCGCATTCAGCTGGGCCTGGAGGGCGGCCAACTGCGACTTGAGCATCTCGATCTCGGCCTTGTCCGATGCCGACGATGATGTGGTGCGATGCGTACGGACGGGTTTGGAGTTCGACGCGTCAGTCGAGTCCTGCGCGAACGCGGCATGGCTAATGAGGCCCAGGGCGGAAGCAACGGCTACCGCGAGCACTTTGGAACGCATGGAATTCTCTCCGCTAGGAATAATAGACATCTGTAGGCCCCCTATCCGCCAGAAACGGTGCGGCAGGAATAGGCGCAGGATGGCGGCGGCATTTGACGGCCAGATGGACGTTATGTGACAAAACGACTACAGCGGTATCGTGGGCGCGGCTGATATGCTGGGTAGATGGATAACGCACCCAACAATGCCGCCACGCGTATGGCCCAGCGTTTCCGCGGCTTCCTGCCCGTGGTCGTGGACGTCGAAACCGGCGGATTCAACGCCGAGACCGACGCCCTGCTTGAGATCGCGGTGATCACCATCGGCATGGACAACGCCGGCTTCGTGCACCCGCAACCGGCCGTTTCGGCCCATGTCGATCCCTTCCCCGGCGCCAATATCGATCCCCGCTCACTGGAGATCACAGGTATTGATCCCTCGCATCCGTTCCGCGGCGCCCTACCCGAACGCCTGGCGCTGGACCACGTATTCGCAGCCGTACGCCAGGCCATGCGCAACAGCGATTGCCAGCGCGCCATCCTGGTAGGGCATAACGCCTCGTTCGACCTGGGATTCTTGAACGCAGCCGTACGCCGGACCGGCCACAAACGGAACCCCTTCCACCCCTTCTCAAGCTTCGACACTGCCACCCTCGGCGGGCTCGCCTATGGGCAGACGGTGCTTTCCAAGGCAGTGCTTGCCGCAGGGCTCGATTTCGACCTTCGCGAAGCCCACTCGGCGATCTACGACGCCGAGCGCACGGCGCAATTGTTCTGCCGTATCTGCAACCGCTGGCGCGAGCTCGAACAGTACGAGCGGGACACCGTCGGCCTGCCCTTCGCTTGAGGGGTTGACCCTGCGTTGGCGTTGGGGGTCAGAGTAAAACTCTGACCCCGGACCCCGAATCCGCGCCACCGGCCGCTGGATCGCAAGAAACCACGATCCGGCGTGAAAGGGAAGTCGTTGTTCGCGTTAAGGAAGCGCGCCGTGTCATACGGCTGCAACATTCGAATCATCTCATTGCAACACGCCCCCCCTGAAATGCGGGGAGCGGGCCTATCGTCCGCCCACCCAAAACAGAGGACTCACCGTGTTCGCCAAATCACGCATCGCCGCCGTCATCGCGGCATCGCTGTTTAGCCTCGCAGCCCACGCGACCGACATCACGGGCGCGGGTTCGAGCTTCGTTTATCCGGTTCTGTCCAAGTGGTCAGCCACCTACGCTGAAAAGACCGGCAACAAACTTAACTACCAGTCGGTGGGTTCGGGCGCCGGTATCGCCCAGATCAAGGAAGGCACCATCGACTTCGGCGCCTCCGACGCCCCGCTCAAGGCTGAAGACCTTGCCCAGTTCGGCCTGGGCCAGTTCCCGGTCGTGGTCGGCGGCATCGTGCCGGTGGTCAACATCACCGGCCTCACGCCGGGCCAGCTCAAGCTCGACGGCCCGACGCTCGCCGCCATCTTCATGGGCAAGATCGTTCGCTGGGAAGACCCGGCGATCGCCGCGCTGAACCCGGGCCTGAAAATTCCTTCCGGCAAGATCACCGTTGTTCACCGCTCGGATGGCTCGGGCACCTCGTTCAACTTCACCAACTACCTGTCGAAGGTCAGCCCCGAGTGGGCTTCGCAGGTGAAGTTCGGCACGGCGGTGGATTGGCCGACCGGCGTGGGTGGCAAGGGTAACGAAGGCGTGTCGCAGTACGTGCGCCAGATCCCCGGCTCCATCGGCTACGTCGAGTACGCCTACGCGATCAAGAACAAGATCACCTGGACGCAGCTGAAGAACGCCGCGGGCAACTTCCTGCAGCCGGATGCCAAGGGCTTCGCCGCCGCGGCCGCCACGGCCGACTGGAAGAGCTCCAAGGACTTCAACCTGATCATGACCAACGCCCCGGGCGCCGACGCCTGGCCGATCACCGCCACCACCTGGGTGATCATGTACAAGAAGCCGAAGAACGCAGAGCACACCAAGGTCGCGTTCGACTTCTTCAAGTGGTCGCTGGAACAGGGCCAGGCCCAGGCCGCCTCGCTCGACTACGTCGCCCTGCCGGCGCCGCTGGTCCAGCAGATCGAAGCCTACTGGGCTTCGGATTTCGCGGCCAAGTAAGCACGACGGGACAGGCCTTCGGGCCTTGTCCTACCAACCGACGGCCACCGTGCTCGCAAGAGTCGGTGGCCGCTTCGGCATCTTGAAGACAGCTCGAGGACGCCGCGCCCCATGTCATCGCCATCCATGGTGAACGCTCCGACGGTGACGGCCGACATGGCCGCCCGCAACCGCCGCGACGCGCGGAACGACCGCCTGTTCGCCTGGCTGTTGGCTGCCTGCGGCATGATCGTACTGGTGACCCTGGTGGGCGCCGCCGGGTCCACCCTGTGGGGTGGCCGCGAGGCCTTCGCCAAATTCGGCTGGCACTTCCTGGTCAGCACCGAGTGGGATCCGGGCACCGATACCTACGGTGCGCTGGTGCCGATCTTCGGTACCGTGGTGACCGCCCTGATCGCCCTGGTGATCGCCGTACCGGTGAGCTTCGGCATCTCCCTTTTCCTGACCGAGGTAGCGCCCAACTGGTTGCGCAGCCCCGTGGGTTCGGCCATTGAACTGTTGGCCGGCATCCCCTCCATCATCTACGGCATGTGGGGCCTGTTCATTTTCTCGCCCTTCATGTCGGTACACGTGAAGCCCTGGCTGGTGAACTACATGAGCACCCAGCCTGATGACGGCAAGGTGGCGTGGATTCCCGCGCACGTGCCTTTCATCGGCAAGGTCTTCACCAGCCAGTACCCGTTCGGCGGCGGTGTGCTTACCGCCGGCATCGTGCTGGCGATCATGGTGATTCCGTTCATCTCCTCGGTCATGCGCGAAGTGTTCCAGACAGTGCCCACGCGCCTGAAGGAATCGGCCTACGCATTGGGCTCGAGTACCTGGGAAGTGGTGTGGGACATCGTGTTGCCCTATACCCGCTCGGCGGTGATCGGCGGCGTCTTCCTGGGATTGGGCCGTGCCCTGGGTGAAACCATGGCCGTGGCCTTCGTGCTGGGTAACGCGTTCCAGCTGTCGGCTTCGCTGCTCGAGCCAGGCAGTTCCATCGCCTCGGCGATCGCCAACCAGTTCTCCGAGGCCGCGGGCCTGCAGAAGTCGGCGCTGATGGCACTGGCCTTCCTGCTGTTCGTGGTCACCTTCATCGTGCTGCTGATCGCCCGCATGATGCTGCAGCGCCTGGCCACCAAGGAGGGCCGCTAAGATGGCCGGCAATAGCTCGCTTTACCTGCGTCGACGCATCGCCAACATCGCCGCACTGGTGCTGTCGTCCCTGGCCACGCTGGTGGGCCTGTTCTTCCTGGCCTGGATTCTCTGGGAAACACTCAAGCAGGGCATCAGCGCACTGAGCCCCTCGCTGTTCACCAAGATCACCGCCTATGGCGAGGACGGGGGACTTGCCAATGCCATGGTCGGCAGCTTGGTGATCAACTTCATCGGCATCGCCATCGCCACGCCGATCGGCGTGATGGCCGGCATGTGGCTGGCCGAATATGCCAACCGCTCCAAATTGGGCTCCGCGGTGCGCTTCCTCAACGACATCCTGCTGTCGGCACCCTCCATCGTGCTGGGCCTGTTCGTCTACACCATCGTGGTGTTGCCGATGAAGAACCTCACCGATGGCACGATCACCTTCTCGGGCCTGGCCGGCGGCATCGCGCTGGCGCTGATCGCCCTGCCGGTGGTGGTGCGCACCACCGACGAGATGCTGCGCCTGGTGCCTTCCACCCTGCGCGAGGCGGCGCTGTCGCTGGGCGTGCCGCAGTGGAAGCTGACCATGCAGATCCTGGTGCGGTCGGCACGCTCGGGCATCATCACCGGCATCCTGCTGGCCCTGGCCCGCATCTCGGGCGAAACCGCCCCGCTGCTGTTCACCGCCTTCGGCAACAACTACATGTCGTTCAACCCGATCGACAAGATGGCCAGCCTGCCGCAGGTGATCTACCAGTACGCCAACGATCCGGGCGAGGGCCTGCACGCCATTGCCTGGGCCGGCGCCTTCGTCGTCACCATGTTCGTCCTGCTGCTGAGCCTGGGCTCGCGGCTCCTCTTCGCCCGTTCCAAGGTGTCCAATGACTGATCCGGCCTTCACCCCCGCCCCCGCCGCCGAGGCCGCCCTGGCCCACGCCGGCGACGGCAACCCGGCACCGGCCAAGATCACGGTGCGCGACCTCAACTTCTTCTACAACGGCTTCCATGCCCTCAAGGGCATCAACATGGACATCCCGGAGAAGAAGGTCACCGCCATCATCGGGCCGTCCGGCTGCGGCAAGTCCACCCTGCTGCGCATCTTCAACCGCATCTACAACATCTATCCCAAGCTCGAAGCGAAGGGCCAGATCGTGCTGGACGGGGAAAACATCCTCGACCCGAAATACTCGCTCAACCGGCTGCGCTCGAAGGTGGGCATGGTGTTCCAGAAGCCGGTGCCCTTCCCCATGACCATCTTCGAAAACGTGGCCTATGGCATCCGCCACCATGAACGGATGGGCAAGGCGGAGATGGAAGGCCGCGTGGAACAGGCCCTGCGCAGCGCCGCCCTGTGGGACGAGGTCAAGGACAAGCTCAAGCAGAGCGCCCTGGGCCTTTCCGGCGGCCAGCAGCAGCGCCTGTGCATCGCGCGCGGCATTGCGCTCAAACCCGAGGTATTGTTGCTCGACGAGCCGACCTCGGCGCTGGACCCGATCGCCACCAGCCGCATCGAGCAGCTGGTGGAGGAACTGAAAAACGACTTCACCATCGTCATCGTCACCCATAACATGCAGCAGGCGGCACGCTGTTCGGACCTGACGGCCTTCATGTACCTGGGCGAGCTGATCGAGTTCGACCGGACGGAGAAGATCTTCACCAAGCCGAACAAGAAACAGACCGAGGATTACATCACCGGGCGTTTCGGTTAAATCCAGGCATAAGGAACCCACATGAGCACGCCGCGCGAACACATCATCAAGAGCTACGACGAAGAACTCACCCGGCTGACCGGCGAAATCGTCCGCATGGGGGAACTTGCCGTCACCCAGCTGGAAGCCGCCATCGACGTCATCGAGCGCCGCGATGAGCGCGCCGCCCAGCGCGTGGTGATCAACGACGATGCCATCGACCACATGGAGCAGGAGATCAGCCACGACGTGGTGCGCCTGCTGGCCCTGCGCGCGCCGATCGCCGGCGACCTGCGCAACGTATTCGCGGCATTGCGCATCGCCGCCGATATCGAGCGTATCGGCGACTACGCAGCCAACGTGGCCAAGCGTTCGATCCCGCTCAGCATGGTGGCACCGGTGACTCCCACGCGCAGCCTGGGCCACCTGGCCGAGCTTGCCGCTGCCGAAGTGCGTACGGTGCTCACCGCGTACCGCGATCGCGACGCCGAAGCCGCCTACAAGGTGTGGAAGGACGACGCCGACCTCGACGACGCCTATACCGCCCTGTTCCGCCAGTTGCTCACGTACATGATGGAAGATCCGCGCAACATCACGCCGTGCACGCACCTGTTGTTCATGGCCAAGAACATCGAACGCATCGGCGACCACGCCACCAACATCGCCGAGAACGTATGGTTCCTGGTGCATGGCGAGCCGCTCACCAAACAGCGGGTGAAGCGCGACCTTACCTCGAGCCCGGATATGGAACCGCCGGTCTGAGGCAAGCGGTAGCGGGGTCAGAGTCATAACTCTGACCCTTCCCACGAAGGGCTAGGCGGTCAGCTTCAGCCCCGCCACGCCCGCCATGATCAGGGCCACGCACGTGATCCGCGCAACCGTCACCGGCTCGTTGAACAGCACGATGCCCAGCGCCACGGCGCCGATCACGCCAATGCCCGTCCATACCGCATAGGCGGTTCCCAGCGGCAAGGTTTTCGCCGCGATGGAAAGCAGGACGATGCTCAGGAGCATGGCCAGCGCGGTGCCGACGCTCGGCCAAAGGCGGGTGAAACCGGCGGAATACTTAAGGCCCACGGCCCAGCCGATTTCGAACAGGCCGGCAAGGAAAAGATAGAACCAGCTCATGGAGGCGACTCCTTCGATGGCAGGGTCGTCCCTGCGGAAGGAAATCGCTGGCTAAGGTCGTCCCTGCCAGGCCGGCGGTGCATTGCGCGCCGCCGGTTCGTTCATTGTATCAAGGGTCCGGGAAGGGACCTGAATGCTCGTTCTGTTTCATCCGCGCGCCCTTGGCGATGCCGTAGGCGGCAATGGCGAACCAGGCCAGCTCCTGGACGAAGGCCGCCAGGTTGAAATTCCCGAAGGTGAGGGAAAGCAGGATGCCGATCGCGCCGATGAGGTTCATCAGCTGGTAGGTCAGTCCGTTGCCGTGCAGCTTGTGGGCTTGCAACAGTGCGAAGGCGCCCAGCATCAACAACACGCCCAACAGGCCCGCCCAGTCGTGCCAATAGAAGCCGCTCATCACTTGTCTCCGCGTTGGCGCAATGCTTCGAACAGCACGATACCGGTGGCCACCGACACGTTCAGGCTTTCCATCGAGCCAGGCATGGGAATCCTGGCCACGAAATCGCAGGTTTCGCGGGTGAGGCGCCGCATGCCCTCGCCTTCGCTGCCCAGCACCAGTGCAACGGGGCCCTTAAGGTCCATCGCATAGATCGATTGGTCGGTGTCACCGGCAAGGCCGGTAAGCCAGACGCCTGCGTCCTTCAATTCACGCAACGCACGCGCAAGGTTGGTAGCCGCCACGAGCGGCACGAGATCCGCACCGCCCGCCGAGGCGCGGCGTACAGTGGGCGTCAGGCCCACAGCGCGATCTTTGGGCACGATCACCGCGGTAACCTTCGCCGCCGCGGCGCTGCGCAGGCACGCGCCGAGGTTGTGCGGATCGGTGACGCCATCGAGCACGAGGAACAAGGCATCGCCACCGGCCTTCTCCACCAGCTCAGGAAGATCGGCTTCGCTGTGCATCGGCGGCGTTTCGTAGCGCGCGATGGCGCCCTGGTGGCGCTCTTCGCTACTGGCCCGCTCCAGGGCCTCCTTCGACGCTTCCTTGACCACGATCTTGAGCTTGCGTGCGAGTTCGGCGATCGCGGTGACGCGCGCATTGCGCGAGCCCCGTTCCACCATCACCTCGCGCACGCGCTCCGGGTCGTTCGCCAGCGCACCCTCGACCGGGTTGATGCCGACGATCCATGTCTCGCTCATGCCTTGCCCTTTCCTCTTGGACCACGGGGGGATTTCTTGGTGGAGGGCGCAGGACCATGCCCACGCTGGCCGCCATCGGACTTGCCCGGCGTCGCCTGTTGGCCGCCGCGACCGCCACCGGATGCCTTGCCGCCCTGTGCAGCGCGACCACCTTGCGGGCTAGCTTTCGCACCAGCTTTGATCGGGCCCGCCTGGCGACGACCCTGGGCCTGTTGTACGGCAGCGCGACCGCCCTCTCCCTGCACGCGCGGTGTGCCGTACTGCTGGCCATACTTGCTACCCGTTTCATTGGTCGTCGCGGGCTTCGGCGGTGCATGGCGCGGCTGCGGTTTGGGCAGTGATGGTTCCTCGGCCTTCTTGCGGCCGAACACCTTGCCCACGGCCTTGCCGAAGGCCGCACCCGCCGAGGCGATGCGCGAGGTCTTCTTCGCCGGCGCCGCCACGGGTTCCGGACGATGCTCGTGCTTTACCGCGGGTTTGGCTTGCGGCGCCTTCACGCCAGGTACCAGGCGGAAGTCGATCTTGCGGTCTTCAAGGCTGGCGCGCAGCACCTGCACGCGGGCGTAGTCGCCAAGGCGGAAGCGGTTGCCGGTGCGCTCACCTTCCAGCAGATGACGCGTGGGCTCGAAGCGGTAGTAATCGTTGGGCAACTGCGAGATGTGCGCCAGGCCCGACACGCGCGATTCGGTCAGTTCGACGAACAGACCGAACGACGTGACGCCGGTGACCACGCCGTCGAATTCCGAACCGACGTGCTTTTCCATCCAGGCGCACTTGAAGCGCTCGTCCACGTCGCGCTCGGCTTCCTCGGCACGGCGCTCGCGCTGCGAACAATGCACCGCCATGCCGGCCATGGCCTTGTCGGTATAGGCGTACTCTCCGGCCGCACCTCGGCCAATGGCATAGCGGATGGCGCGATGAACCAGCAGGTCCGGATAACGGCGGATCGGCGAGGTAAAATGCGCGTACGCATCCAGCGCCAGGCCGAAATGACCGAGGTTCTCCGGCGAATAAATGGCCATGCTCTGCGAGCGCAGCAGTACCGACTGCACCAGGCTTTCTTCCGGCTTGCCTCGCACCTTTTTAAGCAATGCCGAGAAATCGGCCGGGGTAACCTCCGACGCCGGCGGCATGCGCAGCTTGAACTCGGCGAGGAATTTCTGCAGGTCTTCGTATTTTTCTTCCGGCGGTGCCGGATGCGCGCGGTACAGCGCCGGGACCTTCTTCTTCGACAGGAACCTGGCCGCCTGCACGTTGGCGGCGATCATGCATTCCTCGATCAGCTTGTGGGCGTCGTTGCGCTCCTCGGCGCCCATGGAGACCACCTCGCCCGAGGGCGCCAGGCGGAATTTCACCTCGGGTGTTTCGAAGTCGATCGCGCCGCGGCGCTTGCGTGCCTTGGACAGCACCTTGTAAAGCTGGTGCAGGTGTTCAAGTTGCGGCAACACGTTGGTCAGCTCATGGCGAGCGTCGGCGTCTTTCTCGCCGATGGCCTGCCATACGCGGTTATAGGTGCAGCGGGCGTGCGACAGCATCACTGCGTCGTAGAACTTGGCCTTCGTGACTTCGCCCTCGGTGTCCACGGTCATGTCGCAGACCATGCACAGGCGTTCGACCTTCGGGTTCAGCGAGCAGATGCCGTTGGACAAGGTTTCCGGCAACATCGGCACGACGAAGCCCGGGAAATAGGTGGACGTGCTGCGCTCGTAGGCCTCGCGGTCCAGCGGCGAGCCGATGGGCACGTAGTGCGAGACATCGGCAATGG
>NZ_DATHFX010000274.1:0-2824 GCF_035317885.1 Pinirhizobacter sp. | reverse complement strand
AAGCCGAACGACCCTCCTTCAGCCTGGACACCAACTACCGGTCCACCCACGGCATGGTGGCTGCGGTGAACGCGCTATTCCATGGTGGCCAAGCCCATGCACAAGGTGCATTCGCCTTCGGTGCGAGCCGATTGCCCTTCGTACCGGTGCAGGCGCATGGCCGCGCCGACGTTTTTTCCATCGATGGCACCGTGCCGGCACCCATGCAACTGGTGCTGCTTGACGACGGCGATGCTGCGGTCGCGGCCCGGCGCTATCGCAGCATCATGGCGGCTGCCTGCGCGGACGAGATAGCCAGGCTATTGGCGTTGGCCGCACAAGGCCGCTGTGGCTTCGAAGGTGGCCGCGCGCTTGCGCCGCGCGATATCGCCGTGCTGGTCCGTAGCCGTGGTGAGGCCGAGGAAGTGCGTGCGATGCTGCGCGCGCGGCACGTGCGCAATGTTTATCTTTCTGACCGCGATTCAGTGTTCGACAGCCCGGAGGCCGCCGACGTGTTGCTTTGGCTGCGTGGCTGCGCCGAACCCACGGTCGACCGGCGCATGCGTGCGGCACTGGCTACGGCCACGCTGTTCTTGCCGTTGCACGACATCGATCGCCTGAATACCGACGAGCGCCACTGGGAAATGCGTGGCAGCCAGTTCCTGGAGCTGCGCGAACTTTGGCGGCGGCAGGGCGTGTTGGCGATGGTGCAGCGCCTGTTGCACATGTTCGACCTTCCTTCGCGGTTGCTGGCCATGGACGGTGGCGAGCGTGCACTGACCAACGTCCTGCACCTGGCCGAACTGCTGCAGGAAGCTGCATCCAACCTCGACGGTGAGCAGGCCCTGATTCGCTGGCTGGGCGATGAGATCGCCGACACGCTGCCTTCGGGTGCCGACGAGCACATCGTGCGGCTGGAGAGCGACGCCGACCTCGTGCGCGTGATCACGATCCACAAATCCAAGGGCCTGGAATACCCGCTGGTGTACGTGCCCTTTGCCTGTTCGTTCAAGGCGGCGCAGGGCGGCCCGGGTGGGTACCGGTTCCAGGGTGATGAAGGCCCCGTGGTGGAGCTGATGGCCAAATCCGCCGATGGTGCCGGAGACGCCGTCGCCCTGGCGCACGAGCTTACCGACCGTGCCCGGCTGCAGGAAGACTTGCGCTTGCTGTATGTCGCGGTCACCCGTGCACGCCACTACTGCTGGCTGGGCGTGTCCCCGATCTGCGCCAATGCCCGGTCGAAGAAACCCCATGTGCACCAGGGAGCGTTGGGTTACCTGCTCTCCGGTGGGGAAGAAATGGACGCAGGGCAGTTTCGCCAGGCACTGGAAGTACTGGCGGCATCGAGCGAGGCGATCACGCTGCGGCAGGCCGACACGTCCAGCCATGTCATCCTGGCCAGTGGCCGGGTCCCGGAAGCCCTCGGCCCGGCGCGCGCTGACCTTGCCCCGCGCCCGCCGCGCTGGTGGATCGCCAGTTATAGTGCGTTGCGCCACGACGAAGAAGGCCATGCGATGCCGGTGCCCGACACGGCGCGCGAAGACGTGGTGGCCGAATATGTCGCGGCCGGTACCCAGGAAGGCCCTGCCGCCGACAGCACGCTGCTGCCGGGTTTCCCGCGTGGCGCGGAGGCCGGCACCTTCCTGCACGATCTCTTCGAATGGATGGCCGAACAGGGTTTCGCGGCCGTACTCGACGATCCTTCCGGTTTGCGCGATGCGGTTGCCCGCCGTTGCCAGCGCCGCCATTGGCCGCAACTGATCGAACCGCTGGCCAAGGGCCTGCCACAACTGCTTGCGCTGCCACTTGCCCTGCCTGATGGAAGCTCGGTCGCGCTGGCATCGCTGGCCGATGGCGCCTACCGCGCGGAACTTGAATTCTGGTTTTCCGCCGATGGCGTGGACGCACGGGCGCTCGATGCCCTGGTGCGCAAGCACACCCTTGACGGCATGCCGCGCCCGGCCTTGCAGGCGGAAACCATCAACGGGATGTTCAAGGGTTTCATCGACCTTACCTTCGAACACGAAGGCCGCTGGTACGTGGCCGATTACAAATCCAACTGGCTCGGCGGCCACCTGGGCGATTACGACGCCCAGGCCATGCGTGATTCCATGGCACATTCCCGCTACGACCTGCAGTACGCCATTTATGTGCTGGCGTTGCACCGCCAGCTACGCGCGCGCATGGGTGGTGACTACGACTACGACCGCCACATCGGTGGCGCGCTGTACCTGTACCTGCGCGGTATCGACGGGCAGGGCCATGGCGTGCATGCCGCGCGGCCGCCACGTGAGCTGATCCAGGCCATGGACGCGCTTTTCCGCGGAGAAGCCGCATGAGCGCCGACCGGATCCAGGCCTGGCTCGATACCGCGATGGCCCAGGGCCACTTGCGCGCCCTCGATCGTGCCTTTGCGCTGTTCCTGCGCTCGCTCGATGCTTCCGCCGACGACAGGGTGATTGCGGCCGGTGCGCTGGCAAGCTTCGAGCTGGGTAACGGCCACATCGGTGTGGACGTCGAAAACCTGCTGGGCGACCTGGCCATGGATCACGATCGCGCATTGGCCTTGCCAGTGAGGCCGGAGCCGGCGGCCTGGCTCGAGGCGTTGAAGGCCTCCGTGCTGGTGGGCCAGGACGCGCACGAGACATCATCGCCAATGGTGCTCGAGGGCGGGCGACTGTACCTTCGGCGCTACTGGCGGTACGAGCAACGTGTGGCCGAGGGTATTGCGGCGCGCCTTGAAGGCGATGAAGCACCCGCCGCCGAACTTGTCGACGACCTCAACCGCCTTTTCGCCGGGCAGGCCGACGGCACGGCAGACTGGCAGAAGATCGCCTGCGCGCTC
>NZ_DATHFX010000273.1:0-4384 GCF_035317885.1 Pinirhizobacter sp. | reverse complement strand
TTGTTGTGTTCATCGGGCACGCACAGGGCGATCATTTCCAGTGCGTTGTCGGTTTCGTCGGTGCGCTTGCACAGCGCCACCGAGGTTGCTTCAACCAGTTCGGCTAGTGACAGCACCAGGCTGTGGTCCAGTGCATCGATGTCGCGGTGCACGGTGAATTCGGCCACCGAATCCAGTAGCCGCGCTTGCGGCAGGCCGCCGGGCAGGGCTTGCCAGGGCACGCGCATCATCCCTTCCCCGAGCGGGCGCGGCAGGGCGCCGCCGCCGTGGCGTCGCCGAAAAAGCGTGTTTGGACGATGGAATACATCCTCGTGCTTCCTCCCCGCCGACATGCGCGCCGATGGGCCTACCGCGTGGGATGTCGATGTGGCACCCCTTGGCGAGGCTATCGGCCCTTCTGGCGCGAACTTTAACTCCTTGTTTCCTGTAAGGCCGGCGGCCAATGGTCGAGCAGTAGCGGCGACCGGCCCACGCGTCGGCACGAACGCGCAGCCACCCCTTCGGAGAGCGCACCGCGGAACACCGGGGCCAGGCCTCGCAGGGCCGCCGCGGCTACCTGCGCCTCGGCCCGCTGGCGCGGGGACCGTCCGAGCATTTCGACGGCCCAGGCGGGCAGCAGGGCGGCGCCTGCGCCCAGGAACAGCTCCCGCGAAAGCCCGGCCATGGGCACCGGCAGTTCGATCGCGGCAAGCACGGTGAGCACTTCCCGCGACCGTTCGTCAAAACGCAGGTCCGGCTGCCGCTCGGCGAAATAGGCCTCCACCGCGGCCTCGGAGCTGGGTACGCCGCGCGCGCCCAGTGCCTCGGCCACGCGCCGTGTTTCGTCGTAGTAGCGGTCGGCGATGCCGGCGGCCAGGTCGTGGCGGCGGTAGCGCCGGTAGCCGGCCAGGAAACTGTACATTTCCGTGACGTGTACCCAGGTGAGCAGATCCGGGTCATCAGCCGCGTACGCCATGCCGTCGGCGGTGATCCCGCGTACTTTGCCGTGGATGGCCCTGACCCGATCCACCAGCTGGTAGGCAGCCATGGTGGGCGCATAGGTCGTGCCGCCAACGAAAGCCGTGGTCCGCCGCAACCGGCCGATAAGGTCGGTGCGGAAGTTGGAGTGGTCCCAGACCCCGGCCAGCGCCTTGGGATGCAGCGTTTGCAGCATCAGGGCACACAGGCCGCCGGAGAGCATCCCGGCGAAGTCGCCGTGGATGCGCCAGGTGACGCTGTCGGGCCCGAACAGGCCGGCGTCGCCCTCGGGATGGTCGTAGTCGATGCCAGCCTTCGGGTCACGAGGAAAGGCCTTCAGCACCCACCGGCGCACGGCGCCACGGGCGGGAGCGACGAGCGCGTCGCGCAGGGTCATGGCGTGGGCTAGTCGTCGGCCAGCCAGCCGCGCCAACGGAACCACAGCACGGGCAGGATGATCGATACGATGATGGCCGCCAGCGCCAGCGGATAGCCGTAGGTCCAGTCCAGTTCCGGCATGTTCTTGAAATTCATGCCCCAGATGCCGGCCAGCAGGATCGGTGGCACGGTGGCCACCGAGACCACGGTGAGCACCTTCATCACGTGGTTCTGGTCGGTGTTGATGAACCCCAGGCTCGCGTCCAGCAGGAATTGCAGTTTGTTGGTGAGCTGGTCGTCGAATTCGTCCAGCGTGCGAAGGTCGTGGTCGACCACGCGCAGCCGGCCCTGCTCATCGCCATCGGCCCACGCCGGCTCCTTGGCGCGGACGAAACTGACGATGCGCTGGATGCTCAACAGCGATGTTCGCGTGCGGGTCTGGATGCTTTCCAGGCGGCCCACTTCCAGCATGCAGCGGCGCAGGACTACCGTGCCCAGGCGGTGGGTGGTAAACACGCGGGACGACAGTTTGCGCAAGTCGCCGGCCACTTCCTGCATGCGTTCGGCGGCGAGATCCACGATGGATTCGACCAGGGTGGTGAACACGTCGCCGCTGCCGTCGAAGGGTTTTTCCCGCGCGCCCTCCTGGCAGCGGTCGAAGGCGCGCGACTGGGCGAAGCGGACGGTGACGATGGCTTCGCTTCCCACCACGATACCCATCGGCGTGGCGGGTTTGTCATCGTGCTCGGCGGCGAAGTAAGGGACGCTCAATTCCAGCGAGTCGGAACCTGCGCGGTGGCGGCTGCTCAAGGTAAGGCCGTTGAGATCGTCGCGCTCGGGTACCACCAGGCCGCTGGCTTTGATCGCCGCCCTGCGTTCGTCGTCGGTGGGATCGATCAGGTCGAACCACAGGGCGTTGTCGCCTATCACGGCGCCTGGCTGCCAGGCCTGGGCGGGTTGTTTCTGTCGGCTGTAGTGCACGATAAGCATGAGAAGAGCCGCCGGTGGCGAGGGACCGGCCTATGCTGGCGACGCTGCCGTCAACTGTCCAGCCATGGCGACTCGTCGCGGAGAGGCCTTCACGCTACGCTTTGAAGCATCCACGAAACGCGAACGAGGCCAGGCCCATGGATACACCGGCGATCAACGTCATCCACAAACGCCGCGAACAGGTCTTCGAAGCGGTGGTGGACGGGGAGCACTGTCTGCTGGACTACCAGTTGTCGGGAAACATCATGACCATCAACCACACCGGCGTGCCCAGCGTGGTCGGTGGCCGGGGCATCGCAGGGGCCTTGACGCTCGCTGCTTTCCAGGCCGCGCGCAGCGAAGGCTGGAAAGTGAAGCCCGCCTGCAGCTATGCGGCCGGCTGGCTGCAGCGGCACCCGGAGTTCGCCGACCTCCAGGCCTGATGCCACGCGCCGCGGAGCACGCAATCTGCTAGCTTCGGCGGGTCCACTGATGGGGAATTGCCGACGATGACCTACCGAGCCGCGCCCGCCTGGGGCCTCGCTTTCGCCATGGCCCTGGTTTCGTGCCAGGCATATGCCGCCGACGCCACGCCCGATCCGCGCATCAGTGCGGTGTTGAAGTCGCTGGGGCAGGTGCAAGCCATTCGTTCCACCGCCATTTCGCCTGACGGCAAGCACCTGGCCTATGTGACCGAGATCAACGACAAGCCGGCCCTGAAGGTGGCCGACATCGACGGTCGTAACGCCAAGGCGGTAGGCACGGCCAAGCCCGGCAGCTGTCAGCAATCCGATCCGAGCTGGTCGCCCGACTCCGCGCAACTGGCCTTCCTGTCCGATTGCGTTGGCAGCAAGGGGACCGACGGCAAGCCCGCCACCCGCGACATCTTCGTAAGCGGCGGCGCAGGCTCCCAGGCACCCCGCCAGCTGTCCCACCTGGCGGGACTGGCCAGCGACCTGGGCTGGCTTGCCGACGGCAAGTCGATCACTTTCCTGTACGTGCCCGGCGCCACGCGCGAGGCCAGTGCGCTGGCCGCGACCAAGCCGCCGTCGGGCGAGATCGGCGTCGACGACATTGAAGTGCAGCACGTGGCCGAAGTGGACGCCGCCACCGGCGCGCTGTCGGTGCTCACACCCGACGCCTTGCACGTCTACGAGTACGCCTTCGACGCGAAGGGCGCACGCCTGGCCTATGTCGCCGCGCAGCCGCCGGGCGACAACAACTGGTGGATTGCCCAGCTCTATGTCCAGGAGGCCCGCGCCGGCGCCAGCCCCACGAGCATCGTCGACACCGCCAAGGTGTCCGGCGATCTGAAGGGCTTGCAGCTGGCCGTGCCGCGGTTTTCCCTCGATGGCTCGGAGGTTGCCTTCATTGGCGGCCTGATGAGCGACCAGGGAGCCACCGGCGGTGACATCTACCTGGTGCCCAGCACCGGTGGCGAACCGCGCAACCTCACGCCCCATGCAACGACCACCGCTGCCTGGATCGAATGGACCGCGCCCGGCCGTTTGACGGTAGCCGAGATCACCGGCGGCGGCAGCCGCCTGGTCGATTACCCCGTGCAGGCGGGTGCGCTGGGCCAGCCGACGACGCTTTACCAGGCACAGGCGTATATCGGCGATGGTCGCCAGGAAATGTCCATCGCCTTCGATGGCGCCGGCCGCACGGCCACCTTCGTGCAGTCCACCTTCTCACAGGCGCCGGAGGTGTATGTCGCCCATATGGGTGCCGACCGGCGTTTTGCCGGGGCGCCTACCGCCGTGACCTCGATCAATGCGGGGCTTAAGCCTGCCTGGGGCAAGGCCGAATCCGTTGAATGGGAGAACGAAGGCCACAAGGTGCAGGGCTGGCTGCTGTTTCCTGCAGGGTTCGACAAGAACAAGCACTACCCCATGATCGTCTCGGTGCACGGCGGCCCGAGCAGCGCTGTCACGCCGCGCTGGCCCGGGGTCGGTTTCGGCCCGGCGCCGCTCTCGGCCCTGGGCTACTTCGTGCTGATGCCCAACCCCCGCGGCAGCTATGGCCAGGGTGAGGCCTTCGTCAAGGCCAATCGCAAGGACTTCGGCTACGGCGACTTGCG
>NZ_DATHFX010000272.1:0-4316 GCF_035317885.1 Pinirhizobacter sp. | reverse complement strand
CAGCCTGTCGCCGGACACCGGCAGCAGCCAGTACGTACTGGACAGCAAGGCCATTGCGGCGCTGCCCCTGGGGCAGAGCACCCCGTTGAACCAGGTGGTTCTGCAGGCGCCTGGCGTGGTGCAGGATTCCTTCGGCCAGCTGCACGTGCGCGGCGACCACGCGAACCTCCAGTACCGCATCGACGGCGTAGTGATCCCCGAGAGCATCGGCGGCTTCGGCCAGGCGCTGGACGCGCGCATGATCGACAACCTCAAGCTGCTGGACGGCGCGCTGCCAGCCCAATACGGCCTGCGCACCGCGGCGGTAGTGGACATCACCACCAAGAAGCTCAAGAACGACGGCAACGAAGGCGTGGTGGGTATTACCGGCGGCAGCAACGGCACACTCAACCCGTATGCGTCGCTGTTCGGCAAATCCGGTGAGTGGAGCTACTACCTTACCGCCAACTACCTGGAAAGCGACATCGGCATCGAGAATCCGACGTCCAGCAAGAAGCCGGTGCACGACCATACCAACCAGGTTAAGGCGTTCGGCGATATCTCCTACCGCATCAATGACGACGCGCGGTTGAGCTTCATGTTCGGCGTGGCCAACAACCGCTTCCAGATTCCCGACAACCCGGGCCAGACACCCACCTTCGGTTACCTGGACGTCACCAACTTCGATTCGGCCAAGCTCAACGAGCAGCAGCAGGAACGCACCCGCTTCGGCGTGCTCTCGCTGCAGGGAAAAATGGGCGAAACCGCCTACCAGGTGTCCCTGGGCCAGCGCTACAGCGGCCTGGATTTCACCCCCGATGACATCGGCGACCTGATGTTCGACGGCGTGGCTTCGAACGTTCGTCGCACCAACCGTGCCAGCACCGTGCAGGCGGATTTCTCCACCCCCGTCGGCGACAACAACACCGTGCGCTACGGCGTGTATTCCTCATTCGAGAAAGCCGGCAGCACGAACGACGCCATGGTGTTCCCGGCCGATGCCGACGGCAACCAGACCAGTACCACGCCGCTCAACATCGTCGATCAAAGCCGCCTGATCGCCCGCACGTATTCGGCCTACCTGCAGGATGAATGGAGCATCGGCAGCGCCTGGACGGTGAACTACGGCCTGCGCTACGACAAGTACGACGCATTCACGCCGGAAAGCCAGCTATCCCCGCGCGTTGGCGTGGTGTGGCAGGCCTCGGACAGCACCACCATCCATGCCGGTTACTCGCGCTACTTCACGCCGCCGGCCACCGAGGCCATCACCACTACCTCGATCGAGAAATTCGCCGGCACCACCAATGCGCTGCCAAGCGACGGCAACAACACGCCCAAGAGCGAACGCTCCAGCTACTACGACTTGGGCATATCGCAGCAGGTAGGCAGCGACCTCACCCTGGGCCTGGACCTCTACGACCGCCGGGTGAGCCGCCTGCAGGACGAGGGCCAGTTCGGTGCCGCCCTGGTGTACTCCACCTTCAACTACCAGTTCGGACGCGTCCGCGGCGCCGAGTTCAGTGCCAACTGGACCCACGGCCCGGTCACCGCCTACTTCAACATGGCCTACAGCCGTGCCATGGGCAAACGCATCGTCACCGGCCAGTACAACTTCGATCCGGATGAGCTGGCCTACATCTACGACAACTTCATCCACCTGGACCACGACCAGAAGCTGACGTCCTCCGGCGGCATCAGCTGGGCGATCACCGGCGACACCCAGGTGGGCGCGAACTATCTGTTCGGCTCGGGCCTGCGCAAGGACGGCGACGTGCCCAATGGGTTGTCGATGCCGTACTACTTCCAGTTGAACCTGAGCGTGTCGCACGACTTCAGCTTCGAAAGCACCGGCAAGCTGCATACCCAGCTGGCGCTGATCAACGCCCTGGACCGCACGTACGAGCTTCGTGACGGCAGCGGCGTCGGCGTGGGTGCTCCGCAGTTCGGGCCCCGCCGCGGGCTGTTCCTCTCGGTCGAAAAGAACTTCTAGCGGCTCAACGCGCGAGCGGCTGCTATCCTTTACAGGATGAAACTGCCGCTCCCTGAAGCCGCCGAACGCGCCCTTTCCGACCAGCTCCTGGCCCATGTTCGCCAGGAGATCGCATCGAACGGCCCCATGCCGTTCTCGCGCTATATGGAGCGCTGCCTGTATGCGCCGGGGCTGGGTTATTACAGCGCCGGCAAGACCAAATTCGGCGAGGCGGGGGATTTCATCACCGCGCCGGAACTGGGCGACCTGTTCGCCCGTTGCGTGGTGCGCACGGTGCAGCCGGTGCTCGAGGCGCTTGGTCCGGAGGCCTCGTTCCTGGAACTGGGCGGGGGCAGCGGCAGCTTCGCGGAAGCCGCGCTGCTGGCACTGTCGGCCGCCGGTTCGCTGCCCGCGCGTTACCTGATCCTCGAGCCCAGCGCGGACCTGCGCGAACGTCAGCGCGATCGGCTGTCAGCTTCGCTGCCGGGGGACACCTTCGGCCGCGTCGAATGGCTGGATGGGCCGCCGGCGGAAGACTGGCACGGCGTGCTGTTCGCCAACGAGGTGATCGACGCGCTGCCCACTACGCGCTTCACCATGCGCGACGGTGAGGTGTACGAAGAGCACGTGGTGCTCGACGGCGAGGGCAACCTCAAGCGCAGCGACCGCCCGGCCGATGCGCTGGTAGGCGGTGCCGTGCGCCATGTGGAGCGCGACACCGGCCGGGAATTTCCCGACGGCTACCGCTCGGAAATATTGCCGCAGCTTCCCTTCTGGATGCAGGCAGTCGCCGGTTCGCTCACCTCCGGCGTCATGTTGTTCGTGGACTACGGCTATGTGCGCCAGGAGTTTTACCTGCCCGAACGAAGCGACGGCACGCTGATGGCGCATTATCGCCACCGCGCGCACGGCGATGCGTACATCCTTCCGGGCTTGCAGGATCTCACGGCTTCCGTGGATTTCACCGCCCTGGCCGAGGCCGGCAACAATGCGGGATTCAGCCTGGCGGCCTACGTGCCGCAGGCGCAGTTCCTGATCGCCTCCGGGCTGCAGGAATTATTCGAAAGCGATTTCGTCGAGGCTGCCGATGAAGGCACGCGCATGAAACTGGCGCGCCAGGTGAAGCGGCTGACCCTGCCCGACGAAATGGGCGAGCGCTTCCAGGCCATGCTGTTCGCCCGGGGCTTCGACGCCGTGCCGCTTCCCGCCGATGTATTGCTTGCCGACCAGGGTGGACGACTTTGATGAGCGTGATTGACGTGGCCCCCCTCAACAGCAAGTCGCGCGTGCTCTTCGCCAGTCTTATCGGCACCACCATCGAGTTCTTCGATTTCTACATCTACGCCACCGCCGCGGTGCTGGTGTTTCCCAAGCTGTTCTTTCCCTCGGCGGACCCCGCCTCCGGGGCGCTGCAGTCGCTGGCGACCTTCGCCGTGGCGTTCTTCGCGCGGCCCGTGGGCTCGGCCTTGTTCGGGCACTTCGGCGATCGCGTGGGACGCAAGGCGACCCTGGTGGCAGCACTGCTCACCATGGGCGTATCGACAGTCGCCATCGGCCTGCTTCCCACTTACGCGAATATCGGCGTGTGGGCACCGGCTTTGCTGGCGCTGTGCCGCTTCGGCCAGGGCCTGGGCCTCGGCGGCGAGTGGGGTGGCGCGGTATTGTTGGCCACCGAGAACGCGCCGCCAGGCAAGCGTGCCTGGTATGGCATGTTCCCGCAGCTGGGCGCGCCGATCGGTTTTCTTTGTTCAAGCGGCGTGTTCCTGCTGCTGACCGAGACCATCACCGACGACGACTTCTTCCACTGGGGCTGGCGCATTCCTTTCATCGCCAGCGCGGTGCTGGTGATGGTGGGCCTATGGGTTCGGCTGTCGATCGCCGAGACGCCGGCCTTCCAGCGCGCGCTGGAGCGCGAGGAGCGCGTGCGCGTGCCAATGTGGACGGTGCTCACCAAACATCCGCGCGCGCTCGTCGCCGGCACCTTCGCCGCCATGGCCACCTTCGTGCTGTTCTACCTGATGACGGTGTTCGCCCTGGGCTGGGGCACGGCCCACCTGGGCTTCGGCCGGGAACAGTTCCTGCTGCTGCAGATGGTGGCCGTGCTGTTCTTCGCCGCCACCATCCCGTTCTCGGCGTGGTTCGCCGACCGCTTCGGCCGGCGCGTGGCCATGCTCGCCGCAAGCGTGGGGGTGCTGCTGTTCGGCATCTTCTTCGGCCCGCTGTTTGAACTGGGCAGCGCCTGGGGCGTCCTGCTGTTCCTGGTGGTCGGCCTGGGCGTGATGGGCCTCACCTACGGCCCCTGCGGCACCATCCTGGCCGAGATGTTCCCCACGCCCGTGCGCTATACCGGAGCATCGCTGGCTTT
>NZ_DATHFX010000271.1:0-12339 GCF_035317885.1 Pinirhizobacter sp. | reverse complement strand
CCATTGCCGCGGTAAAGGCCGCGGTGGGCATCCCGGTGCTTGCCAACGGCGACATCGATACCCCGGAGAAAGCCAGGCTTGTGCTTACCCTCACCGGCGCCGATGCGGTCATGATCGGCCGGGGTGCGCAGGGACGGCCATGGATCTTCCGGGAAATCGTCCACTTCCTGGCTACCGGCGAGCACCTGCTGGAGCCCACCCCTGGCGAGGTGGCCGCGATCCTCTGCGGACACCTGCACGCGCTTTACGCCTTCTACGGTGAACTGCAGGGCGTGCGCATTGCCCGCAAGCACCTGGGCTGGTACGCCCGCGACCGCCAGCAGAACGCAGCCTTCCGCCAGGTGGTGAACCGTGCCGAGACAGCCAGCGAACAGTTGCGCCTGACCGCCGACTACTTCGCCGCCCTTTCCGCAGGCGAACGCCTGGCCGCCTGATGCCCGCTTCACGCCGCGCGCGTAAGATTGGTTTCTATCGAAACTGAAGGCTTGTCCCATGCGTGCGATCTGGAAAGACACCGTCCTTGCAACCAGCGACGACACCGTGGTGGTGGAGAACAACCACTACTTCCCGGCCGACTCCCTACGGAAGGAATTCTTTCGCGAAACTTCCAACCACACCGTGTGTCCGTGGAAAGGCACGGCGAGCTACTACGACGTGGTGGTGGACGGTGAAACCAATCCGAATGCCGCCTGGTACTACCCTGAACCGTCCAGCGCCGCCAGGCAGATCGCGCACCGCGTGGCGTTCTGGAAGGGCATCCGCGTCGAACCGTGACGCATGAAACATAATTCATGACGTAGGGAACCGCCGGTCGTCAACGATACCCGCTACTGGATCGTTAACCGTGGTGCGAGCACACGGAGACCGTTCATGAGTGGTGGTACCCCGCACGCAGCCCGGCCGTTCCATCGACGGCGCGGGCTCGTGGTTTTGTTCATTGTCGTCATCGTCGCCCTGGTATTGATCATCATCCACGCCCTGGGCGGCAAGAAGGAAAGGCCTGGGACACCGCCCCAGGTGGTAAGCACCACCACGGCAAGGCTCGGCGACATGCCCGAGGTGCTCGACGAACTGGGCACCGTCACGCCGATCGCCACGGTCAATGTGCTGCCCCAGTTGAGCGGCTATCTCACCTCTGTCGGGTACCAGGAAGGCCAGGACGTCGCCCAGGGCCAGTTCCTTGCACAGATCGACCCGCGCCAGTTCGAAATCGACAAGCAACAGGCCCAGGCGCAGCTGGCCAAGGACCAGGCAAGCCTGGCGCAGGCGCGTGCGGACCTTGTGCGTTTCACGCAGTTGAACCAGCAGAAGTCGATTGCCGAGCAGACCTTCGCCGACCAGCAGTTCACCGTGAAGCAGGACGAGGCCGCCGTGCAGGCCGACCGCGCCAACATCGCGCAATTCGACCTGGACCTCACCTATTGCCACATCACCGCGCCCATCGCCGGGCGCGTGGGACTGCGCCTGGTGGACCCGGGCAATTACGTCACGCAATCGACATCGCCGGGCATCGTCACCATCACCCAGATGAAGCCGACCACGGTGCAATTCACCATCCCGCAGAACTCACTGACCAAGGTACTGCAGCGCTTCCATGGCCAGGACAAGCTCAGCGTCTCGGCCTTCAACAGCGACAACAGCAAGCAGCTGGGCACGGGCTCCCTTTACGCGCTGGGCAACCAGATGGCCACGGGCACTGGTACCGTCACCCTGCGTGCCAGCTTCCCCAACGACGACGAAGTGCTCTATCCCAACGAATTCGTCAACATCCGTTTGCTGGTGGACACGCTGCACCAGGCCGTACTGGTGCCCACGCCGTCGGTACTCAGCGGCGCGCCCGGCGACTATGTGTACCTGGTCAATGCCGACCAGAGCGTGTCGGTACACAAGGTGACGCTGGGGCCGAGCGATGGCAAGGACACCGTCATCCTGGCCGGCCTCACGCCTGGCCAGGCCGTGGTTACCGACGGCATGGACCGCCTGAGCGACGGCGCCAAGATCAGGCTCGCCGGGGCAAGGTCCGCGCCGGGTACAGGTCCGGCCCATGCCTCGTCGACGGGCGACGCACCACGCAAGGGCGGCAGGCATGCGCACGGCGCGGCGCCGTCCACCCAGGCGTCCTAGGCGGATCATCCTTTAACCGATGAATATTTCCCGCCTGTTCGTCGTCAGGCCCGTGGCCACGTCGCTGCTGATGATCGCCCTGGTGCTGGTGGGCGTGGTCGCGGTGCGCTTCCTGCCGGTCTCGTCCCTGCCCGCCGTCGACTACCCGACGATCCAGATACGCACGTTTTATCCCGGCGCCAGCCCGTCGGTGATGGCCACGACCGTCACCGCGCCGCTGGAAGTACAGCTTGGGCAGATCCCCGGGCTCCAGCAGATGACCTCCAACAGCTCGGCGGGGGCGTCGGTGATCACGCTGCAGTTCAACCTTGCGCTGAACCTGGACATTGCCGAGCAGAACGTGCAGGAAGCGATCAACGCATCCAACAGCCTGCTGCCGGCGGGCCTGCCGGCGCCACCGACCTATGCGAAGGTCAATCCTGCCGACCAGCCTATCCTGACCCTTGCCGTGACGTCCGATTCGATGTCACTGCCGCAGCTTCAGGACGTGGCCAACAATCGCCTTGGCGCTAAGATCTCCGAAGTGCCTGGCGTGGGCCTGGTGACGCCCGCCGGTGGCAACGTCCCGGCCGTCCGCGTCGAGGCGGACCCGCAGAAGCTGGCGGCGTACGGGCTCAATATCGACGACCTTCGCTCGTTGATCGCAAACGTCAACGTAAGCCAGCCGAAAGGAAACTTCGACGGGCCCAAGCTCGACTACACCATCAATGGCAATGATCAGATCCAGGATCCCAAGGACTACCTGGCAACGGTGATCGCCTACCAGAACAACGCCCCTGTGTACCTGCGCGACGTTGCCCGCGTCACCCAGTCGGCGCAGAACACCGAGCAGGGTGCGTGGTTCGACCGTACCCAGGCCACCGTGCTGAACGTGCAGCGCCAGCCGGGCGCCAATGTGATAGCCACGGTCGACCAGATCAAGAAGGAATTGCCACAACTTGAATCGACGCTGCCGGCGGGAATGAAAGTGCAGGTGGTGTCCGACAGTACCGGCGTGATCCGCTCGTCGGTGGCCGATGCCGCCTTCGAGCTGGTACTGGCCATCATATTGGTGGTGCTGGTGATCTTCGTCTTCCTGCGCAACCTGCCGGCAACGATCATCCCCAGCATCTCGGTGCCGGTATCGCTGGTCGGCACGCTGGCGGTGATGTACCAGCTGGGCTATTCGATCGACAACCTGTCGCTGATGGCGCTGATCATCGCCACCGGCTTCGTCGTCGACGACTCGATCGTGATGATCGAGAATATCGTGCGCTACCTGGAAGAAGGCCACACGCCGATGGAAGCGGCCCTGGAGGGTGCCGGGCAGATCGGCTTCACCATCGTGTCGCTGACCGTCTCACTGATCGCGGTGTTGATCCCGCTGCTGTTCATGGGCGGCGTGATCGGACGGCTGTTCAATGAGTTCGCCGTGACGCTTGCCGTCACCATTGTCCTGTCGGGCGTGGTGTCCCTTACCTTGGTGCCGATGCTTTGCGCGCGCATCCTGCGCGCCCAGTCCGAGCGCCACCCAAGCCGCTTCGAGCGCTTAAGCGAAGGATTGTTCGACAGGACACTGGCTGCCTACGAGCGCGGCCTGCGCGTGGTGATGCGCCACCAGACCACCACCCTGCTGGTGTTCCTGGCAACGATCGCATTGACCGCCGTGCTGTATGTGGTGATTCCCAAGGGGCTGTTCCCCGTGCAGGACATCGGTGTGCTCCAGGGCATCAGCATTGCGGATAACTCGGTGTCGTACCGGGCCATGGTGGACCGTCAGGCAGCCCTTGCCGACGCCATCCTGAAGGATCCCGACGTCACCGGCCTCACTTCATACGTGGGCATCGACGGCACCAACACCACGCTGAACAACGGCCGCTTCCTGATCAACCTCAAGGACATTGGCGATCGCTCGCTGCGTGCCGCCGACGTTGCGCGCCGCCTGCAGAAGGAAGTGGCCGATATCCCGGGCATCAAGCTGTTCCTGCAGCCGGAGCAGGACCTTACCCTCGACACGACGATATCGCCGAACCAGTACCAATTCGTGTTGCGCGGGCCTACACAGGAGGCCTTCAAGCAATACGTGCCTGCGCTGGTGGAGCGCATGAAGCACATCAGTTCGATCACCGATGTCACCAGCGATCTGGACAACGACGGCCTGAGCGTTGACGTGGAGGTGAACCGCCAGTTGGCGGCACGCTACGGCATCACGCCAGCCACCATTGACAATGCCCTCTACGACGCGCTGGGGCAGCGCATCGTCTCGACGATCTTCAACCAGTCCAGCCAGTACCGGGTGATCCTGGTGGCCAAGCCCGAGAGCATTCCGTCACTTGAGGCACTGGGCAACATCTACCTGCCCAGCCAGACAGGCAGCAGCGGCCAGGTGCAATTGAAGGGCATTGCCGCGATCAAGGTCACCCGTTCGCCGCTGGTGGTAAGCCACCTGGCGCAGTTCCCGGCGGTGACGGTTTCCTTCAACCTGGCCCGCGATGCGTCATTGAGCAAGGCGGTGGATGAAGTGAACGCCGCCGAGCAGGCGGTGCATTTGCCTCCATCGATCACCTCGTCGTTCCAGGGTGCCGCCCAGGCGTTCCAGGACTCGCTCTCAAGCGAGGTGTATCTGCTGATCGCCGCCCTGGTGGCCGTGTACATCGTGCTTGGCGTGCTTTACGAAAGCTTCATCCATCCGCTGACGATCCTGTCCACGCTGCCCTCGGCGGGCATCGGCGCCCTGCTTGCACTGATGATCGCCGGCAGCGACCTGGACGTGATCGGCATCATCGGCATCGTGCTGTTGATCGGCATCGTCAAGAAAAACGCGATCATGATCGTCGACTTCGCCCTCGAGGCGGAACGCGAACACGGCAAGCCGCCGGCGGAAGCGATCTTCGAGGCATCGCTGTTGCGCTTCCGCCCGATCCTGATGACGACGCTTGCCGCCATGCTCGGCGCCTTGCCGATGCTGCTCGGTAGTGGCACGGGCTCGGAACTGCGCCGACCGCTGGGCCTTGCCATCATCGGCGGCCTGGCGTTGAGCCAGGTGCTGACGCTTTTCACCACGCCTGTGGTGTACCTGTTCTTCGATCGCCTCGCACAGCGCGTCGGGCGTAAGCGTGCCGGGGACGCGGCCGAGCCTGCGACATGAACATCCCCGGTGTCTTCATCCGGCGTCCGGTGGCGACCACCCTGCTGGCCGTCGCCATCGTGCTGTCCGGTGCGCTGGGGTATTTCCATCTGCCGGTGGCGCCGCTGCCCAACGTCACCTACCCGGTGATCGTGGTCCAGGCCAGCATGGCCGGCGGCAGTCCTTCGACCATGGCCTCCACCGTGGCAGCGCCCCTGGAGCGCCGGCTCGGCACGATCGCCGATGTTTCGGAGATGACTTCGACCAGCTCCGTGGGTTCGTCGCAGATCACCATCCAGTTTGGGCTCGATCGCGACATCAACGGTGCCGCCCGCGATGTGCAGGCGGCGCTCCAGGCGGCCCGGGCGGATCTCCCCACGACCTTGCGCAACAACCCCACCTACCGCCAGTACAACCCGTCCGATGCTCCGATCATGGTGCTGGCACTCACCTCCGACACGCTCACCCGTGCCCAGCTTTACGACTCGGCCAACTCGGTGATCCAGCAGCAGCTTTCACAGGTGGACGGCGTGGGCCAGATCACCCTGGGCGGCAGTGCCTTGCCGTCGGTGCGAGTGGAATTGCAGCCCGACCAGCTCAACAGCTACGGCATCGGCCTTGAAGACGTGCGCGCCGCCATCAGTGCGGCCAACGCCAATAGCGCCAAGGGCCACATCGACCAGGGCAACCAGCGCTTCGAGGTGATCTCCAACGACCAGATCAGCAAGGCGGCGCCCTATCGCGACCTGGTTGTCGCCTATCGCAACAACGCCCCGGTGATGCTGCGCGATATCGCCGACGTCCAGGATTCGGCCGAGAACCTGCGCAACGCCGGCCTCTATAACGGCAAGGCGGCGGTGCTGGTGATCGTCTTTCCCATTCCCGGCGGCAACATCGTCAAGACCGTCGGACAGATCCGCAAGGCACTGCCCGACATCCAGGCGGTGCTGCCCCATGCCGTGCATCTGGACGTGGCATTGGACCGCTCCGAATCGGTCCATGCCGCGGTCAACGACACGCAGAAGACGTTGTTCATCGCCGTGCTGCTGGTGATCGGTGTGGTCTTCGTTTTCCTGCAGTCGCCGCGGTCGATCCTGGTCCCCGCCGTGGCGTTGCCGCTGTCGATCATCGGCACCTTCGGCCCGATGTACCTGCTGGGCTATAGCCTGGACAATCTCTCCCTGATGGCGCTCACCATCGGCACCGGCTTCGTGGTCGACGACGCCGTGGTGGTGCTTGAGAACATCGTGCGGCATGTCGAATCGGGCATGGACCCGCGCGAGGCCGCGCTTCGCGGCAGTGCTGAAGTGAGCTTCACGGTGATCTCGATGAGCCTGTCGCTGATCGCGGTGTTCCTGCCGATCCTGCTGATGCCGGGCATCGTGGGCCTGTTGTTCCATGAATTTGCCATGACGCTATCCATCGCGATCATGTTCTCGCTGGTGATCTCGCTCACCATCACGCCCACCATGGCGGCGTACGTGCTGGACCGGAACCGTGCCTTGCATTCGAAGGCGCGCTGGGCGGTATGGTACGAGGCCCAATTCGAGCGCTTCAAACAAGCTTATTCACGCTCGCTCACTGCCGTACTCGACCACGCGGCCCTGGTGGGCCTGACGCTCATCGGCCTGGTGGTACTGAACGTGGCGCTGGTACGCCTGGTGCCCTCGACGTTCTTCCCCGAGCAGGACAACGGCATCCTGCAGGGGCAGATCATCGCCGACCAGAGCATTTCCTTCCAGGCCATGGCACAGAAGCTCGCGCAGCTGCAGGCCATCGTCCAGAAGGACCCGGCCGTAGCGTCGGTGGCGGGCTTCACCGGTGGCCGCGCGCAGAATACGGCCAATGTATTCATCGAGCTCAAACCCCTGGCCGAACGCGGCGTGAGCGCCACCGAGGTGGTCAACCGGCTGCGGCCAAAGCTCAATGCGGTGTCCGGTGCGCGATTGTTCCTGCAGGCGGCGCAGGACCTGCGCATCGGCGGCCGTTCCTCGGCGGCCGAATACCAGTACACGCTCACCAGCGACGATCCGGAGGCGCTGTACACCTGGGTGCCGAAACTGGTCACGGCGCTGGGCAAGGACCGCGGCCAGGTGATGGACGTCAATTCCGACCTGCAGCAGAACGGATTGCAGGTCTATGTCAATGTCGACCGCGCCACCGCGGCGCGCTACGGCTTCGCGCCCAACCAGATCGACAGCGTGCTGTACGACGCCTTCGGCCAGCGAACGGTGTCGACCATCTACAACGCGCTCAACCAGTATTTCGTGGTGATGGAGGTGGCGCCATCCTATTGGCAGTATCCGCAGATGCTCAACCGGATGCGCTTCAGCACGGCCGCAGGCAATGCCTCGGGCACGGCGCAGACGCAGATGTCGCAGGCGCTGGTCAAGGCACCGACCCTGGCGTCGGTGGTATCCACCGCCCAGGCATCCGCATCGCCGGCCAATGCGCTCAACGCGAATGCCGAGGCCAACCAGCTCACCAATGCCATTTCCAACGCCAAGGGCGGCAGTTCCAGCGGCAGCGCCGACAGCACCTCGGCCGAAACGCTGGTGCCGTTCCCGGCGCTGGCGTCGTACACCAGCAACCACACGGCAACGCAGGTCAGCCACCAGAGCGGCCTGGTGGCCGCGACGATCTCGTTCAACCTGCCGGCCGGTGGCTCCTTGAGCCAGGCATCGGCGACCCTCGCGCAGGTATCGCAGGAGTTGCATCTGCCAGCGTCCATCCACGGCGCCTTCGCCGGCGCCGCCCAGGCCTATTCGCAATCGATGTCGACGCTGCCTTTGCTGGTGCTGGCCGCGCTAGCTGCCGTGTACCTGGTGCTGGGCATGCTGTACGAAAGCGCGGTGCATCCAGTGACCATCCTGTCTACCCTGCCCTCGGCCGGCATCGGCGCTACGCTTGCCTTGTTGATCTTCGGCACGCCGTTTTCGGTGATCGCGATGATCGGCATCATCCTGTTGATCGGCATCGTCAAGAAGAACGCCATCATGATGATCGACGTCGCCATCCACCTGCAGCGCGACGAACACCTGGACGCACCGCGTGCCATCCATGACGCCGCCGTGCTTCGCCTGCGGCCGATCATGATGACCACCGCGGCGGCCGTGCTTGGCGCCGTGCCGCTGGCCGTCGGCCTGGGCCAGGGCGCGTCGCTGCGCCAGCCGCTGGGCATTACCGTCATGGGCGGCCTGGTATTGAGCCAGGTATTCACCCTGTACACCACGCCGGTGATCTATCTCTACCTCGACCGCCTCCGCGCCAGGCTTGCCGCATGGTCGGGCGGCCTGCCCTGGAACCGGTCCGACGCGAGCGCACGACCATGAGCCATACCCTGAAAATCCTTTCTGTCGCGCTGGCCATCGTGCTCGGTGGCTGCATGGTGGGACCTGACTACCAACGCCCGCCCGTGAAGATGCCCGCGGCGTTCAAGGAGCTGCCGGGCTGGACCGAGGCCTCGCCTGCTGCCGAGGCACCCAAGGGCGACTGGTGGACAGGCTTCCACGATCCGCTCATCGATCGCCTCGAGCCGATGGTTTCGGTATCCAACCAGACCGTGCGCGTGAGCTATGCCAACTACCAGCAAGCGCTCGCCGAGGTGCAGATAGCGCGCAGTGCGCTGTTCCCGACCTTGGGTGTCACCGGTTCCGCCACCCGGCAACGCAACGGACGCGGCAACGCAGCGACCACGGCAGGCTCCGCCGCGAACCCAGGATCGATCGAGAACTCAGGTTCTCTCGAAGGCAGTGCCAGCTGGGCGCCGGACCTGTGGGGCAGCGTCCGCCGCAGCATCGAGGAAAACACGGCCACCGCCCAGGCCAGCGAAGCGACCCTGGCCAATGCCACGTTGTCCGAGCAGACCGCCCTGGCTACGGCCGTCATCCAATTGCGCATCACCGATGCCAACGCCGACCTGCTCTCCAAAACCGTCGATGCCTTCAAGGAAGCGGCTCGGGTGGTCGGCAACCAGGGTGCCGCCGGCACCGCCGCGCCGTCGGACGTGATCACCGCGCGTACCCAGCTTGAGAACGCCCAGTCGAACCTGATCGCACTGGGAGTGGCGCGCGCGCAGCTCGTCCACGCGATTGCCGTACTGGTTGGCATGAATCCGGAAGACCTGGATATCCCCCGTGACGGCACGCTTCCGGCCATGCCCGTGGTACCTGCCGGCGTGCCATCCACGCTGCTGCAACGCCGTCCGGATGTTGCCATCGCCGAGCGCCAGATGGCTGCCCAGAACGCGTCGATCGGCGTGGCCATCGCGGCGTACTACCCCAGCATTTCCCTATCGGCGGCGGATGGCTTCTCGCAGTCGCCGCTCGCAGGCCTCCTGCACGTGGCCAATCATGTCTGGTCACTGGGCGCCGACGTCGACCAGACCCTCCTTGACGGCGGCGCACGCCATGGCCAGGTGGCCGCCGCACGGGCCGGCTACGAGGCATCGGTGGCAAACTATCGCGGTAGCGTGTTGACGGCGCTGCAGAACGTCGAGGACGACCTCTCCGGATTGCGCATCCTCGGCCAACAGGCCCAGGTGCAATCCGCCGCGGTGCGCGATGCGGCCCAGGGCGCCGAAGTGGCCCTCAACGAGTACCGTGCCGGCACCGTCGATTACGCCACGGTGGCCGCCGCCCAGGCCACTTCCCTGGCCACGGCGCAAGATGGGCTGAACCTGCGCCAGCAGCAACTGGTGGATACGGTGACCCTGATCGGCGACCTCGGCGGCGGATGGTCGGAGGATGAGCTCACCCCACGGACCGCCAGGCGGTAGCGCCGGGTCGTCTCACCACTCGCTGCGACGCCCGTGGACCCCATCCTGCCTTGCCGCATATGTGCCACATGCCGCGCGTAGTCTGAAGATTCAGCAAACCCGGCCGCCGCCGTGTATCATGGCGACCCCTATTTATCTCTTTATCCGTAAAGAAGGATATATCGCCGCGATGAGCAGCTACCTCTTCACTTCCGAGTCGGTTTCCGAAGGCCACCCGGACAAGATCGCCGACCAGATTTCCGACGCCGTCCTCGATGCCATCATCGGCCAGGACCCGGCGGCTCGCGTTGCGTGCGAAACGCTGGTGAAGACAGGCGTGGCCATCGTCGCCGGTGAAATCACCACCAGCGCCTGGATCGACCTTGAAGCGCTCACGCGCCGGGTGATCCTGGACATCGGCTACAACAGCTCGGAAGTCGGCTTCGACGGCGAGACCTGCGGCGTGCTCAACCTGATCGGCAAGCAGTCGCCCGACATCAACCAGGGCGTGGACCGCAAGAAGCCCGAGGAACAGGGCGCCGGCGACCAGGGCCTGATGTTCGGCTACGCCACCAGCGAAACGTCGGAATTCATGCCGGCGGCCATCCACTACGCCCACCGCCTGGTCGAGCAGCAGACCAAGGTGCGCAAGAAGAAGAACTCCCCGCTGCCGTGGCTGCGACCGGATGCCAAGAGCCAGGTCACCCTGCGCTACGAAGACGGCAAGGCCGTGGCCATCGATGCAGTGGTGCTGTCCACCCAGCACGATCCGGGTGTGAAGCAGAAAGACCTGATCGAAGGCGTGCGCGAGCTGATCTTGAAGCCCGTGCTGCCGTCCAAGCTGCTGCACAAAGGCACCAAGTTCCACATCAACCCGACCGGCAAGTTCGTCATCGGCGGCCCGGTGGGCGACTGCGGCCTGACCGGTCGCAAGATCATCGTCGACACCTACGGCGGCTGGGCTCGCCACGGTGGCGGTGCATTCTCGGGCAAGGATCCGTCCAAGGTGGACCGTTCGGCCGCCTACGCCGCGCGTTACGTCGCCAAGAACATCGTGGCTGCCGGCCTTGCCGACCGCTGCGAGATCCAGGTGTCCTACGCCATCGGCGTGGCCGAGCCTACGTCCATCTCGGTCACGACCTTCGGCACGGGCAAGATCGCCGACGAGAAGATCGAGAAGATCATCCGCAAGCATTTCGACCTTCGCCCGTACGGCATCATCAAGATGCTCGACCTGGTGCACCCGATCTACCAGCCCACGGCGTCGAACGGCCACTTCGGTCGCACGCCGTACGAGATGAAGGATGCCCATGGCAACACCTTCACTGCGTTCTCGTGGGAGAAGACGGACAAGGCGGATGAAATCCGCGAAGCGGCTGGCCTGGTCGCCAAGCGCAAGTAAGGTAATCGCTCGAATAGGAAGGCCGCCCCCGGGCGGCCTTTTTTTATGCGCGTAATGTATTCGCGCAATCCACTGTCCGATAGTTCATCGAACTTGTCTTAAAAATGCGGCGGCCTTCATGCCTATGCGTGCATTTCATTGACACGCGCCCTTGGCTCTGTGTAGGTTCAACACCAGCCGCGCACAGTCGCGGCGCGCACCGGACCGCCACGTCCGGCGACCTGATACGGATGTCGGGTCATGCACGCGCGCAATCGGCCAGGACGGCCATGCCGCGCGCTTCGACATCTACCCCAGTTCGCCGTGTCGTTCACCGATCCGGCCATCCAAGTTGCACTGGGGAGATCCACCCGCATGACGCCATCGCACCAAACGCCAAGCCGCCGCCTGCTGGCTGCCGCCCTCGCCTGCGCCATCAGCGCACCCGCCTTCGCCCAGTCCAACGCCTCGGGCGTGATCTTCGGCCGCGTCGCCGCGGGCGATACCGTACGCGTGGAGAACCTCGACACCGGCCTGGTGCGCGAGATCACCGCCGATGCCGAAGGCCGCTATCGCGCGCCATCGCTGCCGGTCGGCCAGTACCGTGTGGACCTCAAGCGCCAAGGCGCCGTGGAACAGTCGCGCACCCATGTCAGCGTCAACCTTGGCGCCGGCACCGACGTCAGCTTCGTCGCTGCGGCCACCGCCCTGGCGGGTGTCAGTGTCAGCGCCAGCGCGTTGCCCACGATCGACGTTTCGGCCACGGACTCGCGTACCGTGATCAACGCCGAGCAGCTGCGCAAGCTGCCGCTGGCGCGGAATACCACGGCCGCGGCGCTCCTCGCCCCGGGCACGGTGCAGTCCGACTCACGCTACGGCAACGTCGCTTCGTTCGGTGGCGCCTCGGCCGCGGAAAACCAGTACTACATCAATGGTTTCTCGGTCACCAATGCGCTCACGGGCATCGGTTCG
>NZ_DATHFX010000270.1:0-7065 GCF_035317885.1 Pinirhizobacter sp. | reverse complement strand
AGCTTGAGATTGCCCCAGGTGATATACGAGTCATCCTTGCCGAAGGGCACCCAGAACACGCTGATCAGGTTGGCGGTGGTATCTGGATTGCCATTGGGCGTGTAGCGCACCGGATCGGGCGAACCGGTACTGAGCAGGTGGCCCACGACCACGCCGTAGCTCTGCTTGAAGACATACGTGGCGGTAAGCGTCTGGTCGTGCACGTTGCCGCGCGAACGGGAAAACAGCGTCGGGTCGGAGGGGCTGGCAAACGTGCTGCCGTATTTCCGCTTCTCGAGGATGTTCGAATAAGACAGCTGCACGATGTGCTCGCGGTCTCCCAGGTACTGGTAGCTGACGTCGTAGCCGAGGTCGGTGATGTCGTCCTTGGGACCACCGTTGCGCGGAAGCTCGCGCTTGGTGGTCAGTCCTACCAGGCCCGCGGAGAAGTACTGGCTCTTCATGTCCTTCATGTAGGCGAAGCGGAAGTAGCCGGTGTCGCTGAGCTTGCCCGGATCGCCCGCGACGTTGTAGCCGAGATGGTCCTGGAGCGATGTGGGCATGGAATTGTACGTACCTACCTCGCCGTACCAGTTGTTATCGAACAGCGCGTATACGGTGGCGCCGATCACGCGGCTGGCCGGGGCATTGGAGGCGGAGAAATTCAGCAGGGTGCCGGTGACGCCGGCAGGGGAGACGGTATTCGACGCCGACAATGCGTTCAGGGGGTCGTCGAAGCCGGGGGAGTTGTTCACGCTCACGCCCAGCAAGAATTCCTTGCCGGCAACCTTCAGTTCCTTGGCCACGAAACGAAGATCCACATTGCGCAGTATCGTGTTGTAGGTGTCGTGGCCGGTGTGGTCGGCCTCGACCTTGACGAAGCCGCCCACGTTGTCGGACACGCGGCCGGCGAGGTAGAGATCGCCTTCGGAAAGGTTAGTGGTGCTCTCGCCCTTGGCCGGGGCCGTATGGGTTTCGGTCAGCTGCATGGACACCGGGATCTTGGTCCCGTTGCCGTCGCTATCGGTGTAGCCACCCATCTTGAAGCGCAAGCCGTAGGGCGTGAGCATCGGGCCGCCGGGGCCGCCGCCATACGCGGCGGCGTGGCAGTCGGCGCATGAGGAACCGGTTTGCCGTGCATAGGCCGGCACCGCCTGGGCACCGCCGCTTACCAGCAACAGCAACAACGCGAGCGCGCACCACAACGGCCAGGGGCGTGGCCGGCGGGTCGCGCGACGGATGGTGGTGGACAACATGGAAACTCCTTGTCTCGGGTAAGGGCGGGGCATCAGCGGCGCCGTGCCGGCAACATCGCGCGCAACACCCGGTCGCGCACCACGAAATGGTGATAGAGGGCGCCCACTACGTGCAGGCAAACCAGGGCCAGCAAAATCCACGCGGCATCGGTGTGCCACGCCTGCAGCTGGTCGGCGAGGTCTTCATCGGGGGCGACGAGGGCAGGCAAGGTGAGTCCGAAAAAATGCACCGGCAAGTCCTGGGCATTGCTCAAAGCCCAGCCCAGGAGCGGCAGCACCAGCAGGATGCCGTAGAGCGCCACATGGGTAAGGCCTGCCGCCCAGCGCAACGTCCAGTGGGACTCGTGAAGCGGTGGAAGCTTGCCCAGGCGGATGCGCAGCGCCACCCGTACGAAGAACAAAAGGAAGACGATCAGGCCGAAGTGGCGGTGTCCCTCGAGCAGCCACATGCGTACCGCCCGTCCGTCAAGCTGGTCGCGGGTGAGGATGAACGTCGCCGCCAGCAACACGAAAAGCACGGTGAGCCAGTGCAAGGCCACCAATTTCCTGGGGCGCGCCGGGGCGCTTTCGTTGGTCTCCGGTGCCATGGCCTTCACTACCCTTCGTCATGCCACGTTTGCCCTGTTACCCGCAGCGTCAGGCCCGATGGCCGGTCACCGCCCGTGGGCGCCTAGTGTCGGTGAGTGCCGGAGGCGTGCCGGAAGGTTGCATGCAGGCACGGCACCCGTCGCCCGGGAGGCGGCGCAACCTTTCCCCATGCGGCTGGCACTCAATCACGAGGGTTGTCCCCGTGCATCGCGAGAACTGGCCAAGGCCCATGGAAATCGAACGCATCCAGTTGCAAAAGCACGGCGACCACCGCGGCATGCTGGTCGCCCTGGAGCAGGAACGGAACGTTCCCTTCCAGATAAAGCGCGTGTACTACCTGTTCTCCACGCGCGAGAAAGTGCACCGCGGGCAGCATGCGCACCGGCACCTGAACCAGCTCGCCGTGTGCGTGCGCGGTTCGGTGAAGTTGCTCCTGGACGACGGTACCGGCCCCACCGAGGTCGTACTGGACGACCCCGCCCATGGCCTGCTGCTGGGCCGCATGGTATGGCGCGAGCTCTACGACTTCAGCGATGACTGCGTGCTGATGGTGCTGGCCGACCAACTCTACGATCCGGCCGACTACATCACCGACTACAGCGACTTCCTCCGTGAGGTGAAGGCCGCGATGTTCGTGGAGGACATGGCCGCATGCCTAAGCCGCTAGTGCTCGTCGGAGCCGGCGAGTTCGCACGCATCGCACTGGAATACTTCGAACACGACAGCGACCGGGATGTCGCCGCGTTCAGTGTCGAGCGTGAATACATCGTCGCCGACAGGATCGAGGGACGGCCGGTAGTGGCGTATGAAACGCTCGAATACGACTTCCCGCCCGATGAATTCGACGTTTTCGTGGCGGTGCCGGCGAGCGGGCTCAATCGCCTTCGTACGAGGTTGTTCCTCGATGCCAGGCGGCGCGGCTACACCTGTGCCACATACATCAGTTCACGCGCCTTCGTGTGGCGTAACGCCGAGATTGGGCAGAACTGCTTCATCTTCGAAAACAACGTGGTGCAGCCATTCGTTCGCATCGGCGACAATTGCATCCTCTGGAGCGGCAACCACGTAGGCCACCGCACGGTGGTGCACGACAACGTGTTCGTGGCCTCCCATGCGGTCATTTCAGGCTATTGCGAGATCGGCGCGGGCAGTTTCGTGGGTGTCAATGCCACCTTCAACGATCACGTCAAGGTGGCCGCCGACAACGTGATCGGCGCCGGCGCACTGGTAACGCGCGATACCGAAGCCGGGCGGGTATACGTCGGCTCTCCCGCGCGCGCGGTGCCGGGCAAGTCCAGCCTCGATGTCGGGATCTAGCAGCCGTGCGCACGTGGAGCAGACAAGGGTTGGTATTCCAGACCGCTCGGCAGGGCGTCGGCGGCTGGATGCGGCATTCCGCGCTCACTCCCACGCCCTGGCGGCTGGATGAGGAAACCATTCGCGTCTTCGCCGGCTTCCGCGATACTGAAGGCGTGAGCCGCATTGGCTATGTCGATGTGCTGGCGGAAGATCCATCCACCATCGTGCGCGTGGGCGCCGAGCCCGTGCTGGATATCGGCCGCAACGGCTGTTTCGACGACAACGGGGTGATCCTGGGCGACGTGGTGGATACCCCCGATGGACTGCACATGTTCTATGTGGGTTTCCAGCGCGTGGCCAAGGCCAAGTTCCTGGCCTTTACCGGGCTTGCCGTTTCGAAGGATCGGGGCTTGAGTTTTTCCCGCGTGCAGGACACGCCGATCCTCGATCGCGCGCCGGGGCGGAGCACCATTGCCGCGGTGCATACGGCGTCGTATGACGACGGCCATTGGCGGCTCTGGTACGCCGCGGGCGACGACTGGGAATACATCGGTGGCACGCCCTTTCCGCGTTACCACATTCGCCACGTCGCCACCGCCGACCTGCACTCGATTCCCCGCGTGGATGACACCTGCCTGGTTCCGCGCGGCACCGAATACCGGATCGGACGGCCACGCGTTTACCGCGACGGCGGCCGCTACGCCATGTACTTCACGCGCGGCAACGTCACCGGCGAATATTTCCCGGGCGTGGCCGAAAGCCGTGACGGCATCAGCTGGGAGCGCCGCGACGAGGCCTTCGGCCTGGCGCTGTCCACCGATGGCTGGGATTCGCAGGTGATCTGCTACCCGTCGCTGCTGGCGCACCGCGACAAGCTGCTGATGTTCTACAACGGCAACGACATGGGCTTCGATGGCTTCGGCGTGGCCGTGGCCGCGCGTGGCGGTTTCGAAGGTGGCGCGCATGTTCACGGTTAGGCGCTATGACCCTTCCGATGCCACGGCATGGGATGCCCTGGTGATGCATTCTCGCAATGGCAACCTGCTGCACCGCCGCGGCTACATGGACTACCACGCCCACCGCTTCGCCGATGCCTCGCTGGTGATTGAACGCGATGGCGACTTCGTCGCGGTGTTTCCGGCCAACCGGCAGCAGGACACGGTATCGAGCCACGGTGGCCTGACCTATGCGGGCCTGATCTCCGGCCATGCGTTGCGCGCCGAGGCGACGCTCGCCGTCTTCGGCGACATCCGCGATTTCTATCGCGAGGCCGGCGTCAAAGCGGTGCAATACAAGGCTGTACCGCACGTCTTCCACGCCTACCCGGCCGAGGAAGACCTCTACGCCCTGCATCGATGCGGCGCGCGGCTGGCCCGGCGCGACCTGTCTTCGGTCATTCCACTGCGCCAGGCCCATGCCCTGACCCAGGGCAGGAAGGCGGCGGGCAACAAGGCAAGGAAGGCCGGCGTGGTGCGGCAGGAAGGCAATGATCCTTCCCGGTTCCATGCGCTGCTGGCTGAAGTGCTCCAGCGCCACGACGTCACTCCCACGCATTCGCTGCCGGAACTGCGCCTGTTGCAGGGCCGCTTCCCACGCCAGATCGTCCTGCACGAAGCACACCGCGAAGGCGAGCTGCTTGCCGGCGTGCTGGTGTACGACTTCGGCCACGCGGTGCATACGCAATACATGGCGGTGTCCGTCGAAGGGCGGCAGGTGGATGCCTTGAGCTTCCTTCTGGTGGATCTGATCGGGGGTGTCTATGCCGATCGAACGAATTTCACCTTCGGCATCTCCACCGCCCAGGGCGGCCAGGTACTGAACGGGGGACTGGTGGCGCAGAAGGAATTCTTCGGTGCACGTGCCGTCGTCCACGACATCTACGACTGGGTGCTGTGATGGACGTGCCCTTCCTGAGCCTCAAGGACGTCAACGCCGGCTATGCCGACGAACTGAAGGCCGCCGCCGCCCGCGTGATCGACTCAGGCTGGTATGTGCTGGGCGAGGAACTGGCGGCGTTCGAAGGTGAATTCGCCGCCTGGTGCGGCGTCGGCCATGCGGTGGGCGTGGGCAATGGGTTGGACGCACTGGCCCTGATCCTTCGTGCCTACAAACAGTTGGGCAGGCTGCGCGAGGGCGACGAGGTAATCGTGCCCGCCAACACGTTCATCGCCAGCTTCCTGGCCATCAGCGAGAACCGCTTGGTGCCGGTGCCGGTGGACCCGGACGCGGCGAGCTTCAACCTCGACCCAGCCTGCGTGGAACGGGCGATCGGCCCGCGCACCCGGGCGATCATGCCGGTGCACCTGTACGGCCAGCTCGCCGACATCAGCGCGCTACCCGCCCTGGCCCGGCGCCACAAGCTGCTGTTGATCGAAGACGCCGCCCAGGCCCATGGCGCCTCGGCGGACGGCCGCAAAGCCGGCTCCTTCGGAGATGCGGCGGCCTTCAGCTTCTTTCCCACCAAGAACCTGGGCGCCCTGGGCGATGGCGGCGCGGTGGTGACCAACGACGACCGCCTTGCGATGTGCGTGGCAGCCCTGCGCAACTATGGCTCGGAGGCGAAGTACCAGCACCTTTACCAGGGGCTCAATTCCCGGCTGGATGAAATGCAGGCGGCGATGCTGCGGGTGAAGCTCAAGTACGTCGAGGAAGACTCGGCCTGGCGCCGCCATGTGGCACGGCGCTATCGCCAGGGCATCCGCCATCCGGAGATCGCCCTGCCGGTAGTGCCCTGGGAAGAACGCCACGCCTGGCATCTTTTCGTGGTGCGCTGCCGGGCGCGTGACGCCCTGCAGCGTCACCTGCAGGCCCATGGCGTTCAGAGCCAGGTGCATTACCCCGTGCCGCCCCACCTGCAGCCAGCCTACGAAGGGCTTGCCCGGGCCAGGTTGCCGGTGACCGAGCTGCTGCAGCGCGAAGTGCTGAGCCTGCCGATGGGGCCCACCTTGCGCGAGGCCGACGTCGATCGGGTGATCCGTGCCTGCCAGTCGTTCGAATGCCCGCCATGAACATCGTGCGCGCCAGCGTCTACAGCGGCATCGCCACCGCGGCCAAGCTGGTGGCCGCGCTTGTGGTGGTGAAACTGGTGGCTTCCTTCGCAGGCCCCGTCGGCGTGGGGCGGCTGGGCCAGTTCGTCAGCCTGGTTTCCCTGCTGGCGGTACTGGCCGGCGGCGGCATCAGCGCCGGTATCGTGAAATACGTGGCGGAGTATCGCCACGACCAGGAGCGTCTCTCGCGCCTGCTGGCCGCGGCGCTCTGGTACGCCTTCTGCGCCTCTTGCCTGATGGCTTGCGTGGCGCTGGCGTTCAGCCGGCCGCTGGCCACGTGGCTGCTGGGCGATCCGGGCTACGCCAGCCTGGTGCGGGTACTGGCGGTGGCGCTGCTTGGCATCGCCCTGGTCAATTACATCCTGGCGGTAATCAACGGCTTCCTGGACGTACGCCGCCTGGCCTTCGTGCAGGTTTCAGGTTCGCTGCTGGGCATCGTGCTGGTGGTATGGCTTTCGCAGTGGCTTGGCCTGTACGGCGCGCTGCTGGCGCTGGTAGCCGGGCAAGTGATCCTGCTGCTGGTGGCCCTGCCTGCGTGGTGGCGCAGCGACTACTTCCGGCGCGACATGCTGCGCATGCGCTTCGATAGCGAGATGACCCGGCGCCTGGCGCTGTTCTCGGTGATGACATTGTCCTCCGCGCTGCTCCCGCCGCTGGTGAACATTGCCGTACGGGACCACCTGGCCGCCCAGTTCGGCTGGGAACAGGTCGGCTACTGGCAAGCAGTGACGCGGGTATCGGATGCCTACCTGCTATTCCTCACCACGGCGATCAACATCTATTACCTGCCCAAGCTTGCCGCCACGGGCGAACGCGGCGCGCTGATGACGGAGCTGCGCAACGGTTTTCGCTACCTGATGCCGGCGGTGGTGGTACTGGCGTTGGGCGTCTACCTG
>NZ_DATHFX010000269.1:0-5279 GCF_035317885.1 Pinirhizobacter sp. | reverse complement strand
AGCCAAGCAGCAGATCATCCTGACCTGCGACCGCTACCCGAAGGAGCTGGACAAGCTCGAGCCGCGCCTGAAATCGCGCCTGGGCTGGGGCTTGTCGGTGGCGATCGAGCCGCCCGATTTCGAAACGCGCGCGGCGATCCTGTTGTCCAAATCGCACGACAAGGGCATGGCCGTGTCCGAAGATGTCGCCATGCTGCTGGCCCGCCGGATCCGCTCCAATGTGCGCGACCTGGAAGGCGCGCTCAACACGCTGGCCGCCCGGGCGAATTTCTACGGCAAGCCGATCACCACGGATTTCGCCGAAGAAACCCTGCGGGACCTGCTCAACACGCATGCCCAGGCGGTGACCGTGCCGAACATCCAGAAGACGGTGGCCGACTACTACCAGGTGCGGCTGTCCGACCTTTTGTCCAAGCGTCGCGTGCGTTCGCTGGCAAGGCCCCGGCAGGTGGCCATGGCGCTATCGAAGGAATTGACTGAGCACAGCCTGCCGGAGATTGGCGAGGCTTTTGGCGGGCGTGACCACACCACGGTGCTGCATGCCTGCCGCACCATTCGCGGTTTCTGCGAAAAGGACGTTCGCATGCGCCAGGATTGGGAACAGCTGATCCGTATATTAACGGGCTGACAAGGTGTGGATAATAGTTGGGTAACCACAGGTGCCCGACTTATCCACAAGTCGCGCACAGTCCGCAAGCCAAACGATACATCCGAAGCCTCCATGTAAGTTTTTGATTTTAAATGATTTATCTGGCTTCTTAAGTTACCCACAGCACCTACAACTACCACTAAATACATCTTAAAAACAAAAGAGCAGGAGTAGGGGACGCATGCAATTCAGCATCCAACGGGAAGTTCTGCTAAAGCCCCTGCAACAGGTGGTGGGAGTGGTGGAGCGTCGGCAGACCCTGCCGGTACTTGCCAACCTGCTGGTCCAGGCCTCGGGGGAGCGCGTGTCATTCACCGGCACGGACCTGGAAGTGGAAATGATCGCCAGCACCCCGGCGACCGGAGTCCACGAAGGCGAAGTAACCATTCCGGCACGCAAGCTCTTCGACATCGTCCGGGCCCTTCCCGATGGCGCCAAGATCGATGTGAAGCTCAACGGCGAGCGAGTCGCCCTGAATGCCGGACGCAGCCGCTTCACCCTGGCCACGTTGCCGAGCACCGAATTTCCGGTGATCGATGAAATCGAGCTGGTGGAGCGGGTGACGCTTCCGGAGGAAGTCCTCCGAGACCTGATGGACCGCACGTCCTTCGCCATGGCCAACCAGGACGTCCGCTATTACCTCAACGGCATGTTGCTCGATCTCCAGGAGCACACGCTGCGTTGCGTGGCCACCGATGGCCACCGCCTGGCGCTGAAGCAGACCCAGCTGGAAAGCTCCGTGGCCGCACGCCGCCAGATCATCATCCCGCGCAAGGGCGTCAACGAACTGGTCGGTTTGTTCGAGACGGGCGAGGGATCGGTCGAGATCGAGTTCGGCCGGAACCATCTGCGTGTCCGCCGTGGGGATGTGGTGTTCACCTCCAAGCTGATCGACGGCCGTTTCCCGGACTACGAGGCAGTGATCCCGCTTGGTGCCGACAAGACGGCCACGATCGACCGCGAAGTGCTGCGTAGTGCCCTGCAGCGCGCAGCGATCCTGTCCAACGAGAAATATCGCGGCGTGAAGCTGGAACTGAGCCCCGGCAAGTTGCGTATCGTGGCCCACAATCCCGAGCAGGAAGAAGCCGTCGAGGAAGTGGAATGCGAGACGTCCGTGTCTGATCTGGCCGTCGGCTTCAACGTGGGATACCTACTCGACGCGCTGGGTGCACTGCGGGGCGAAAAGGTGCGTCTGAGCCTGCGCGATGCGCAATCGAGCTGTTTGCTGCAGGAAGAGGGCAGCGAGGACGCCCGCCACGTGATCATGCCGTTGCGCCTGTGACACCTCCGGCAGCCGCTTGCCGGAAGCCGACGCCGGGACGGTCCTTCGACCTCCCGGCGTCTTTCGTTGTGGGGGTAGGGCGATGAGGATCGACACCTTGCGCATCGCCAACCTTCGATCGTTGGTCGATGTTTCGCTGTCCCTGGCGCCGGGTGCGAACCTTTTCACCGGCGCCAACGGCGCTGGCAAGACCAGCGTGCTGGAGGCGGCGTACCTCCTTTCCCATGCGGGCTCCTTCCGCGCCGGCAGCCGGGAAAACCTGGTCAGCCGGGGAGCCACGGGGTTTTCGGTGTTTGCCGAGGTGTCGCTGGAGTCCGGTGTGCGGCATCGCCTCGGGTTTGGCAAGGAAGGTGGGAAATGGTCGGCGCGGGTCGATGGCGCCACGGCGTCCAGCTTCGGCTCCCTGGTGCAGCATGCGGCGGTCGTCTGTTTCGAGCCAGGTTCGCATGCGCTGATTGCTGGACCCTCCGACGAGCGACGCCGATTCCTCGATTGGGGTGTGTTCCACGTGGAACAAAACTTCCTGTTGGCTTGGCGCCGCTATCAGCGGGCCCTGAAGCAACGGAACAGCCTGCTGCGGCAGGGCGGGTCGCTGGACCTTGGCCTTCTTGAGCCCTGGGAGGCTGAATTGGCCCAGTCAGGGCAGGCGATCGATATCCATCGCGGGGCCTACCTGGAGCAGCTTCGGCTCCACTTGAACCACTACGCCGCAGCCCTGGTTCCGGAGTTGGGTACAGTTGAACTGATGTATCGCCGGGGTTGGCCGGAGGATCTGCCTCTGGATGAGGCCTTGCGTGCCCGTCGCGAGCGCGACCTGGGGCGTGGCCACACCACGCTCGGCTGCCACCGGGCAGATTGGTCTATTCATTTCGAGAACGCGCCGTTGCGGGAGCATTTGTCGCGTGGCCAGGAGAAGCTCACGGCGATGGCCGCCTTGCTTTCGCAGGCAGCGCTTTATGCGGCGAACCGCGGCGAATGGCCCGTTATCTGCCTGGATGATCTTGCATCTGAGCTTGATCGCACCCATCAAGAGTGGGTGGTGGGGCAGCTTCTCCAGCATCGAACGCAGGTACTTATTACCGGTACCGACGTCCCAGAAGCACTTGAGACAGCCCAGGTCACGATGTTCCACGTGGAACAAGGCCAGGTCGCCGCCCTGCTATAATTGACCGAATGCCCGATCTGCGCCTCCGGCGCAGCGGTGCCTTGCATGGATGGGTGCATGACTGACCAAACATACGATTCAAGCAACATCAAGGTTCTGAAAGGCCTGGATGCCGTCCGTAAGCGTCCTGGCATGTACATCGGCGACACCGATGACGGCACCGGCCTCCACCACATGGTGTTCGAGGTGGTGGATAACGCCATCGACGAGGCCCTGGCTGGCTACTGCGACCGGGTCGATGTGATCATCCACGACGACGGCTCGGTGAGCGTTCGCGACAATGGTCGCGGTATTCCGGTGGACACCCATCCGGAAGAGGGCAGGTCCACCGCCGAGGTGGTCATGACCGTCCTGCATGCCGGCGGCAAGTTCGACGCCAATTCCTACAAGGTGTCCGGCGGCCTGCACGGCGTGGGCGTCTCTGTGGTGAATGCCCTTAGCGCCAAGCTGTGGCTCACCATTTATCGCAACGACCAGGAATACAACCAGGAATACGCCGACGGCGAGCCGCTGTATCCCCTCAAGTCGGTTGGAGCGTCGTCGCTGCGCGGCACCATGGTGCGCTTCCTGCCCAGCAAGGCCACTTTCACCACCAATCACGAGTTCCACTACGACATCCTGGCCAAGCGCCTGCGTGAGCTGGCGTTCCTCAATTCCGGCGTCACCATCCACCTGTCGGACGAGCGGAACGAGCGCACTGACACGTTTGCCTACGAAGGCGGCATCCGTTCGTTCGTGCAGCACCTGTCGGAATTGAAGCAGCCGCTGCACCCGAACGTGATCAGCATCAATACCCAGCAGGACGACATCACGGTTGAAGTCGCCATGCAGTGGACCGATGCCTACCAGGAAACGATGTTCTGCTTCACCAACAACATCCCGCAGCGTGACGGCGGCACCCACCTAACGGGCTTCCGCACCGCGCTTACGCGCACCCTGCAGGGCTATATCGAGCGGGAAGGGCTGGCCAGGAACGCCAAGCTAACTGGCCTTTCCGGCGACGATATGCGCGAAGGCATGATTGCCGTGCTCTCGGTGAAGGTGCCCGACCCGAAATTTTCCTCGCAGACCAAGGACAAACTGGTCTCCAGCGAGGTCAAGACCGTGGTGGAGCAGGTGGTGAACGAAAAGTTCTCCGAATACCTGCTCGAGCATCCGGCCGAAGCCAAGATCATCGCCTCGAAGGTCGTCGACGCTGCCCGTGCGCGCGAAGCGGCGCGCAAGGCCCGCGAAATGACCCGCCGCAAGGGTGCGCTGGATATCGCCGGCCTGCCGGGCAAGCTCGCCGACTGCCAGGAAAAGGACCCGGCACTATCGGAACTGTTCCTGGTCGAGGGTGACTCCGCCGGTGGTTCGGCAAAGCAGGGCCGCAACCGCAAGACCCAGGCCGTGCTGCCGTTGAAGGGCAAGATCCTCAACGTGGAGAAAGCCCGCTTCGAGAAGATGATCAGCTCGGCCGAGGTCGGCACGCTGATTACCGCGCTGGGCACGGGCATCGGGAAAGACGAGTACAACCCCGACAAGCTCCGCTACCACCACATCATCATCATGACGGACGCGGACGTGGACGGATCCCACATCCGAACGCTGCTGCTTACCTTCTTCTACCGGCAGATGCCCGAGCTCATCGAGCGCGGCCACATCTACATCGGCCTGCCGCCGCTGTACAAGGTGAAGCAAGGCAAGCAGGAGATGTACATCAAGGACGACGCCACCTTGAACAACTACCTGATTTCCAGCGCGGTGGACAATGCCAGCCTGGTTTACAGCCCGGTCGCGCCGCCGATTACCGGCGAGGCCCTGGAAAAGCTGCTGAAGGATTACCAGTCCGCGCTCGACCAGATCGATCGCATGGCGCACCGGTACGACACGGCCGCTTTCACCGGTATGCTGGAGCAACCAGCCCTCACCGATGCCCACTGGCAGGATCCGGCCATGATGGAGGCCTGGCTCCAGGGCGTGACCAAGGCTCTGAACACCAGTGGCCTGGGCCGCCCCAGCTACCGCATGGTGCTGCGTCCTGCAGCCGGCGAGCAGACCGCGGCGATCGAAGGCGTGGCGTTGGAACAGCTGCTGCTGGCGTTCGCCACCGCGCGCGACACGATCACGCGCAATGCCCACCGCTATGATCCGATTTTGCTGGAATCGCTGATCGACTTCACACCGCTCGATGCCGCGCATCT
>NZ_DATHFX010000268.1:0-3188 GCF_035317885.1 Pinirhizobacter sp. | reverse complement strand
CGGGCGCCGATGGAAGAGGGCACCGAGCTCGAGATCCGCCAGATATTCGAGATGGAGGACTTCGCCGAAGTCCTGACCGACGACCTGCGCAAACAGGAAGAGCGCCAGCGCGCCGAACTGACCTCCCGCCACTGATCGCCCCGACCCACATTCATATCAAGGAAAAGACCATGAAGCTTAGTCCTTACGTGTTCTACAGCGGCACCTGCGAAGAGGCCATCAATCACTACCAGCGCATCCTGGGCGGCGACATCGTGATGATGTCGCGCTACGGCGACGGCCCCGGGGCTGAAGAACTCTCGGCGGACGCGAAGAACCTGGTGATGCACGGGCGGCTGGTGTTTGAAGGCCAGACCTTGATGGCATCCGACGCGCATCCGTCGATGCCGAACAACGGCAGCCACGGGTTTTCGCTCGCGCTCAACTTCACCGACCTTGAGAAGGCCGAGCGGGTCTTCAACGGCTTGGCCGAAGGTGGCAGCGTTACCATGCCCCTTCAGAAAACTTTCTGGGCCGAGCGGTTCGGCATGCTGACCGACCGCTATGGCATCGAATGGATGGTCAACGCCGGCGAGTCGGTATAACCCATGAAGATCGTTCTGTTCCGGCGTGGCGACGCCGACTCCGAAGCCGGTGTAAAGCCATGGCCTGAGCTGGTCCAGGCCATGGGCGACTACTTCAGTCCGCTGGAGGCGGAGGGCAGGGTCTACGCAGGCGAAGGCCTGAAGCCCAGCAGCCAGGCCGTGCGCGTCACTTTCAAGGACGGCAAGGCCGTGGTCATCGACGGGCCTTTTGCCGAGGCGCGCGAAGTGATCGCGGGCATCAGCCTGATCGATGTGCCTGACATGGAAGCGGCTGCCGAATGGCTCAAGCAGTGGCCCATCGAAGACGCCCACGGCAACGCCGAGATCGAGATACGTGACCTGGGTTGCCCGGGCGGTCTGCCTGGTTTCGGTGACCCTGCCGCCCCCGGCGAAGGCCGTCGTTACGCGGTGTTGCTGCTCTCCACCGACGCTGCCGAAGCCGACTTCGTGCCACCGAAGGAAGTGCTGGCGAAAATGGCCGACGCCAACCGCCGCGGCCAGGAAGCCGGGCATCTGGTTGCGGGCGAGGGCCTGAAATCCAGCCGGAGCGGCAAGCGCGTGAAGTTCTCTGGCGGCAAGCCGCAGGTGATCGACGGGCCGTTCGCCGAGGTGAAGGAACTGGTGGCCGGTTTCTGGATCGTCCGTGCGGCATCCATCGCCGGTGCGATTGCCTGGGCCGAAAGCTATCCGTTCCCGGGCAAGGACTCAGCCGTCGTGGAAATCCGCCAGCTATACGAGCCGGAAGAACTGTTTGGCCCGTGATGTCCACGCGACGATCGATGCTGTGTGGCGCATGGAAGCGCCACGCATCATCGGTGCACTGGCCCGTGTATTGCGCGATGTCGGCACGGCAGAGGAACTGGCCCAGGATGCGCTCGTAGCGGCGCTGGAGCAGTGGCCGCGCGACGGGGTGCCTGATAAGCCCGGCGCGTGGCTGATGACCACCGCCCGGAACCGCGCCATCGACCGCATCCGCCACCGCGTGCTGGCAGAGAAAAAACACGAAACTATCATCCACGACCTCGATGACGTTTACGACGAGCAGCAGGCGCGCATGTTCGCCGCGCTCGACGACGACATCGGCGATGACCTTCTGCGGCTGGTGTTCACCGCCTGCCATCCGGTGCTTTCGCCCGAAGCCCAGGTCGCGTTGACCTTGCGCCTGCTGGGCGGCCTTTCCACCGACGAGATTGCCCGCGCCTTCCTGGTACCGGAGGCCACCATCGCGCAGCGCATCGTGCGCGCCAAGCGTGCGTTGGCCGATCCCGCGGTCGCCTACGAGGTGCCCCGCGGCGAGGCCTTGCAGGCGCGGCTGGCCGCGGTGCTGCGCGTGGTGTACCTGGTGTTCAACGAGGGCTATGCCGCCACCGCTGGTGGCGACTGGATGCGACCGGCCTTGTGCGACGAAGCCTTGCGGCTGGGCCGCGTGCTGGCCGGGCTGATGCCGCTGGAAAGCGAGGTCCATGGCCTGGTCGCCCTGATGGAATTGCAGGCGTCGCGTGCGTCGGCGCGCACGGCGGCCGACGGCACCCCGATCCTGCTGCTCGACCAGGACCGCTCGCGCTGGGACCGCCTGTTGATCCAGCGTGGCCTGACCGCCCTTGCCACCGCCGAGCGCCTGGGCGGTGCCGCCGGACCCTACGCATTACAGGCGGCACTGGCGGCTTGCCATGCCCGCGCCGTGCGTCCGGAAGACACCGACTGGAACCGCATCCACGCGCTCTACCAGGTGCTGCTGCGGCAGACGCCTTCACCGGTGATCGAACTGAACCGTGCCGTGGCGCTGTCGATGGCGCAGGGACCGGCGGTGGCGTTGGAGATCGTCGACCGCCTGAAGGACGAGCCGGCGTTGAGCGGCTATCACCTGCTGCCCAGTGTCCGTGGGGACCTTCTGTCGAAGCTGGGCCGCCACGCCGAGGCAGCCGCCGAGTTCCATCGCGCCGCGGGGATGACGCGCAACGATCGCGAGCGCGATCTGCTGAATGAGCGTGCCGCGGCGGCTGAGAAGCTGATCGCAGGTTGATGAGCCAACGGACCGGACGAATGAACCACCCAGGCATGCGCTGCCTGTCAGCCCCGGTCACCTCATGGCGTTCGTGACCGGTTAGCCAGCCGCGGATCACTTCCACGAGACCCGATGGTTCATCCGTCCTGCGCTGACTCATTCGCCACTCTGTTTGCACTCAGAGTGGCGGGCGAGCCAGGGTGGAAAACCGTTACTGAGGAACCGGCCGGACAGCAGTCCGCCTGGTCGCCCGCCGCAAAAGAAAGCGGGGCGAGGTCGGGTACCGCAGGTAGACGCCTGCGGTACCCCACCTCAGTTACCGGGTTTCCACACCCGACCGCCGGAAGTTGTCCCGACGGCAAGCAAATGATCCCGGAAACGACGCCTCACTTTCCATAGTAAGGGTCGCAAAGTTTCAGCCGATCTCACATCGGACAAACCTCAAACCTTCCAGCGACTGGCTGAAGCCTAGTACCCCGAGTTGCTCGGCGGCAGCGCGGACTTCGTCTGCTGTTGCTGCTGCTGCTGTTGCTGCGAAGTGTTCTGGCGCATCTGCTGCTGTTGCAGCTGGAGGTCCTGCGCGGTTTGCGACTTCTGCT
>NZ_DATHFX010000267.1:0-13041 GCF_035317885.1 Pinirhizobacter sp. | reverse complement strand
GCTGGCGGCGGCGGGTGCGCTGGCGGCCGGGGCCGGAGCGGTGGCCGCCGGAGCCGGAGTCGCCGGTGCCGTGCTGGCGCCGGCCGGGGCGGTCTGCTGGCCCTCGTCATGCTTGCCGCACGCGCTCAGGGCAAGGAGGGCGGCCAACGTGGCGGCGGGGAAAACGAAGGTGCGGGCAGAAAGCGTCATGAGTGGTGTTCCGTGCATTCGAGTGGGTTTAAGGCGCAGGGCGGCAGACTACATGCCCTACAGGTAAAGGCAAGCGCCCTGAAGCCATGATGAAGGTGTGAATCCTACTGGCGGGCGCCCCGGGGGTTGGCAGGGCTCGCCGGCTCACTGCTGCGGAAGGGATTGATGTCCAGGCCGCCCCGGCGGGTATAGCGGCCGTAGACGGAAAGCCGCGTGGGCCGGCATGCCCGTGCGATGTCCATCCAGATCCGCTCCACGCACTGCTCATGGAATTCATTGTGGTTGCGGAACGACACGATGTACCGGAGCAGTCCCTCGCGATCGATCGGCGCGCCGGCGTAATCCACCTGCACGCTGCCCCAGTCGGGCTGGCCGGTGACCGGACAGTTGGACTTCAGCAGATGGGACACCAGCGATTCTTCGACGCTGCCCTCGCCGGTGGCGAGGAACCCGGCCTTCGGCGGCCCGTAGTGGTCGATGGCCACGTCCAGCCCATCGATCAACTCGCCCGGTGGCTCGGCAAGTTTCGATCCATCCAGCGCGCCGGGCGAGAGCAGGACCACGCTTACCCCTGCACCGGCAGCCGCCGACAGGTCGCGTTGCAGCGTTTCGGCCAGCGCGGTTTCCTCGATGCGCTCAGCGGCGAAGCCGTTGAGGTACAGCTTGAACGATTTTGATTCGATGATGTTTGGCGAGGCCGCCGGCACGCGGAATTCGGCCACGGCCACGCGCGGTTTGCCGTTGGGTTCGAGCCACGACAGTTCATAGGCGTTCCATACGTCCACGCCGCAGAACGGCAGCTCGCCGGCCAAACCCAGTTCCGCGCGCTTGTCGGCACGCGGAATGGGAAATAGCAGGCTGGCATCGTAGCGGTCGGCGTAAACGGTGTGCTGGCCCAGCGGCGAGGCTTTGACGGAACCCATGGCGCGTCTCCCGGGTGGGAAAACGGCCATTGTAGCGCCGCCTTTAGACGTTGATCGCCTTCATCATGGCCTCGGCATAGCGATCACCCGCGGCGGCATCGGCCGGGAATGCCTTGTCCAGCTCTTCAAGCTCGGACTTCTCCAGCTTCACTTCGATGGCGTGGGCATTCTCTTCGAGGTATTTGCGCCGCTTGGTACCCGGGATCGGCAGGATGTCGTCGCCCTGCGCCAGTACCCAGGCCAGCGCCAGTTGCGAAGGCGTGCAGCCCTTGTCGCTGGCGAGCTTGCGCACCTGTTCCACCAGCTTCAGGTTGCGGGTGAAATTCTCGCCCTGGAAACGCGGGTTGTTGCGGCGGTAGTCGTCGGCATCGAAATCGTCGGGGCTCTTGATCGCTCCGGTAAGGAAGCCGCGTCCCAGCGGGCTATAGGCCACCAGGGCGATGCCGAGCTTGCGGCAGGCATCGAGCGTGCCGGTGGTTTCCGGGTCTCGCGTCCATAGGGAATATTCCGCTTGCAGCGCAGCGATGGGGTGCACCTTGTGCGCTCGCTCGATGGTGGCGGCCGACGCCTCGGAAAGGCCAAGGTGGCGCACTTTGCCGGCCTTGACCAGGTCCGCCATCGCGCCGACGGTTTCCTCGATCGGCGTGTCGCGGTCTACCCGGTGCTGGTAGTAGAGGTCGATGTAGTCCACGCCCAGCCGTTTGAGACTGTCGTCGCAGGACTTGCGCACATATTCCGGACGGCCGTTCACGCCCCGTGCCTGGGGATTGGCCAGGTCGCGCACGATGCCGAACTTGGTGGCCAGGAATACTTTGTCGCGCTTGCCGGCGATGGTCTTGCCCACCAGTACTTCGTTGGTGTGCGGGCCGTAGGCATCGGAGGTATCGAGGAAGTTGATGCCCAGTTCCAGCGCACGGTGGATAGTGGCAATGGACTCCTCGTCGTCCCGGCCGCCGTAGAACTCGCTCATGCCCATGCAGCCGAGGCCGATCGCGGAAATGGAAGGGCCGTTGCGGCCGAGCGTGCGGGTAAGCATCGAATGCTCCAATGCAGGGGGAGGGGATCCCCATGGTATTACCTGTCATGTATACAAATCGCATCGAGTTGCAGCGGCGCTACAATATCGGGCCATATCCACCGACTTTCGGCAAGATCATGCGCAATCCATTGCAGGAACAACTGCTCAAGGCCGGCCTGGTAAAGAAGGCCAAGGTGGCCGAAGTCGTCCGCGAGCAGAACAAGCAACGGCACGGCAAGGCCGCGCCGTTGCCTGTAGCCACGCAGGCCACGGACGCCAAGCGCGAGAAGGCCGAACGTGACCGCGCCATCGCCGCGGAGCGGAACGAGAAGCAGCACGCGGCCGAACGCCAGGCCCAGGTGAAGCAGATCGTCACCGAACACCGGCTGCCGCGAAAGGGCGAGATCAGCTATCGCTTCAGTGACGGCAGCGCCATCGCAAGTTTCCTGGTTGACGAACCCATGCGCGCGCAGCTTGCCGCCGGCGTGCTGGTGGTGGTGCGTCATGGCGACGGCTACGAAGTCGTGCCTCGCAGTGCCGGGGAAAAAATCCGTGAACGCGACGCGTCGCTGATCGTTGTCGACCATGCGCAGGCCGGTACGGCTGACGGCGCGGAAGACGAGTTTTACAGCCAGTTCAAGGTACCCGACGACCTGATCTGGTAGGTCCAATTCCGGCAGCGGCGAGGGCCACTAGGCCGTGGGCAGTGGCTGCACGGGCGTCGGCGTGTGGTTGGCGTCGAGGGCGATCATGGTGAAGGTGCCGCGCGTGCACAGTTCGCGGGCACCGCTGAGCAGGTCTTCGGCATACATGGCCACGTCGATCTTCATCGAGGTGCGGCCCACCGAGACCACGGTGGCGATCAGCTCCACCATCTGGCCCTTGCGCACCGGTACGTGGAAATCCACCTGCTCGGAACGTGCGGTGACCACGATCTGCCGGGAGTACCGCGACGCGGCCAGGAAGGCCGCCTTGTCCATCCAGGCCAAGGCCTGGCCACCGAACAGCGTGCCCAGGTGGTTGGTGTGGTCCGGGAAAACGATCTCCAGGAGGCGGGCTTCGGTGGGGTTGGTCATGGCCCGGCCTTCGATCTAGAACGACGCGTCGAAGGTTACCTCACCTTGCACGCCCACCTGGTACGACGACACGCGGCGCTCGAAGAAGTTGGTGAGCTCCTGTACGTCCTGCAGGTCCATGAAGTCGAATGGGTTGCGCGAGCCATATTTCTTCGGCATGTCCAGCTGCACCAGGCGCTGGTCGGCGCAGTATTCCAGGTACTGGCGCATGTCTGCCACAGAAAGTCCCGCCACGCCACCGGAGAGCACGTCCTGGGCGAATTGCGTCTCGCAGGAGATGGCATCTTCCAGCATGGCTTCCACCTGCAGGCGCATCTCGTCGTCGAACAGATCGGGTTCTTCCTCGCGCACCTGGCGCACCACTTCGAAGGCGAAGGCCATGTGGCCGGACTCGTCGCGGAACACCCAGTTGGTGCCCGAGGCCAGGCCATGCAGCAGGCCGCGCGAACGCAGGTAGTAGACGTAGGCGAAAGCGGCGAAGAAGAACAATCCCTCGATGCAGGCGGCGAAGCAGATCAGGTTCAGCAGGAACTGCCTGCGGTGCTCGCGCGTTTCCAGGCGGTGCACGTCCTGGATGGAGTCGATCCACTTGAAACAGAATTCGGCCTTGTGCCGGATCGAGGGGATGGTCTCGATGGCGGAAAATGCCCTGGTGCGCTCGTTCTGGTCGGGGATGTAGGTATCGAGCAGCGTCAGGTAGAACTGCACGTGCAGCGCTTCTTCATATAGCTGGCGCGAAAGGAACATCCGCGCCTCGGGCGAGTTCACGTGCTGGTAAAGGTTCAGCACCAGGTTGTTCGACACGATGGTATCGCCGGTGGCGAAGAACGCCACCAGGCGGTGGATCAGGTGCCGGTCGGCATCGGACATCTTCTTGTTGAGGTCGGTGGTGTCGAGCGAAAAGTCCACTTCCTCCACCGTCCAGGTGTTGCGGATGGCCGCGCGGTACATCTCATAGAACTGCGGGTACTTCATCGGGCGAAGCGTGAGCTCGAAGCCAGGGTCGAGCAGTCGGGAGTCGCGGGATACGGGTTGGCTGGACATTCTTTTCCTGGTCAGTCGAGGCGCGCGGCGTAACGGTCGCGCACGTGCTGGTTGATGTACGTGGCAAGGCCGCGTCCGGCGCGGGCGAGGCCTTGCATGGCGGCGACGTCATCGGCGCCTGGCGTTGTGCCGTCGTAGCGGTAGGTGCCGCCCTCGAAGAAACGAACATCGATGAAACCGTCGCCGACCGTGAAGGCGGCGACGCCTGAGTTGCCATCGAGGTTGCGGTAGCGCTCCACGGCTATTGGCAGGACTCGCAGTACTCGGGGTTCTCCAGCGAGCAGAACACCGCCGCGGTGGCTTCGTCCTGGGACGGCGCCGCGACTGGCGCGGCGGCGCGCGTAGCGGTAACCGTGGTCTTGGCGATCCTCGTCGCCGGTCGCGAACGCAGGTAGTAGGTGGTCTTGATCCCCGATTTCCACGCGTACATGTACATCGACGATAACTGGCCGATGTTCGGGTTCTCCATAAACAGGTTCAGCGACTGGCTCTGGTCGATATAGGCGCCACGCGCGGCGGCAAGGTCGATCAACGCCTTCTGCGGTAATTCCCAGGTGGTGCGGTATACCGCGCGAAGCTCCGCGGGAATGGCAGCGATATCCTGCACCGAACCCTCGGCCAGCTTGATCGCATCGCGGATATCGGCCGTCCATAGGCCCAGCGTTTTCAATTCCTCGCACAGGTAGCGGTTCACCACCAGGAAGTCGCCCGAGAGCGTCTCGCGCTTGAAGAGGTTCGATACCTGCGGCTCGATGCACTCGTAGCAGCCGGCGATGGAAGCGATGGTGGCCGTGGGGGCGATGGCGATCAGCAGCGAATTGCGCAGGCCGTGCGCCTTGATGGCCTGGCGCAATTGCGTCCAGCGGCCGTCGACGTCCGAAGGCGTGGCCTGAGGCCAGTAGTCGAACTGCAGGTCGCCGTTGGCCGCGCGCGACTCGGCGAAGCCCGGATGGGCGCCGTGCTGCTCGGCCAGTTCGTTGGAGGTCACCAGGGCATGGAAGTAGATCTCCTCGGCAATGCGGGTGGAGAGCTTCTTCGCCTCTTCCGAATCGAACGGCAGGCGCAGCTTGAAGAACACGTCCTGCAGGCCCATCACGCCCAGGCCCACCGGGCGCCACTTCATATTGGCGGTTTTCGCCGTGGCGATCGGGTAGAAGTTGAGGTCGATCACGCGGTCGAGCTGGCGTACGGCGGTACGCACGGTGGATGCGAGCTTGCCGTAGTCGAAGGCGCCGTCCACCACATGGCGGGACAGGTTGATCGAGCCCAGGTTGCATACGGCGGTTTCGTCCTGGGAGGTCACTTCCAGGATTTCCGTGCACAGGTTGGAAAGGTGGATCACATTTTTCGGATCGGCCGTCTGGTTGCTGGTGGCGTTGGAACGGTCCTTGAAAGTCATCCAGCCGTTGCCGGTCTGCGCCAGCGAACGCAACATGCGGGCGTAGAGCTCGCGCGCCTTCACCTTCTTCACCGCCAGGCCTTCGCTTTCAGCCCGGGCATAGGCCTCGTCGAATGCAGGGCCCCAGGTGTCGACGAAATGCGGCACGACCTTCGGATCGAAGAGGGACCAGTCGGCATCGGCTTCCACGCGGTGCATGAAGAGGTCGGGCACCCAGTTGGCGAGGTTCAAGTTGTGCGTGCGCCGTGCGTCGTCGCCGGTGTTCTCGCGCAGCTCCAGGAATTCCTCGATGTCCGCATGCCAGGGCTCAAGGTAGACGCAGGCCGCGCCCTTGCGCTTGCCGCCTTGGTTGACCGCCGCCACCGAGGCATCGAGCGTCTTCAGCCAGGGTACGAGCCCGTTGGAATGGCCATTGGTACCGCGGATCAGCGAGCCGCGCGAACGGATGCGCGAATAGGACAGGCCGATTCCGCCGGCGAACTTCGACAGCTGGGCCACGTCGCCGTACTTCTGGTAGATCGATTCGAGCGCATCCTGCGGCGAATCGAGCAGGAAACACGAGGAAAGCTGCTCGTGCGAGGTGCCGGCGTTGAACAATGTGGGCGAACTTGCCAGGTATTCCAGCGCCGAAAGCATGCGGTAAAGCTCCAGCGTCTCGGCGATGTCGTTGCCGCCCAGCGAACAGGCGATGCGCATGAAGAAATACTGCGGGGTTTCGATCACCAGGCGCTTCTGCGGATGGCGCAGCAGGTACCGGTCGTACACCGTGCGCAGGCCGAAGTACTCAAAACGGCGGGACGCCGAGGCATCGATGGCATCGTTGAGCTTTCGTGCATTGGTGGCCACGAAGCTGCGCAGCCGGTCGTTCAATACGCCCAGTTCCGTGCCGTGCGCGATCGACTGTGAAAAGCTCTGGATTTCCTGGCCCGACACTTCCTTGTCGATAAAGGCCGACAGCAGGCGCGCGGCGAGCTGGCCGTATTCGGGTTCTTCGGCGGTGAGCGCGGCGGACGTACGGATGGAAAGCTGGTCGAGCTCCTGGGTGGTGGCGCCGTCATACAGGCCGCCGATGGTCTTCAGCGCCACGCGCATCGGGTCGACACCGAACAGGCCCTCGGCACTGCGGGTGACCGCGCGTACGATCTTGTTCACGTCCACGCTTTCGGTGCCGCCGTTGCGCTTGGTCACGCGCATCTGGCCGGGGCTGTGGGGTGGCGTCAGGCTGAAATCGGGCGGTGTGGCCCCGGACGGTGCCGGGCTTCGGTAGGGCGCGGCCGGCGCGCGATCGGTAGCGGTAGCGGAAGTGGCGTTGGCGGCGACGACGGGGTCGGCCGCGCTTTCGCGCGTGGAAAGATCAAGTGGCTGCATGGCAAGGCCCTGGCAAGACGTTCGATTGCCTGCTCCCGCGCGCAGGGACCGCAAATGGCGGCGGCAACACACGGAGGGGACGCGCAAGGGCCAAGGCAACGGTGCCCGCCTCGCAACGTGCTTCCCCGCGGAAGCCGTCACCACGAACCATCGCCGCTCTGGCGCTGGTTGCTGGCAGGTCTTCGGACTCGTGGCAGGCCCCCGGAGGGGTTTTCCTAGCCGTCGCTTCCCGATCCGATCGCGGACCAGTGCTTGTGACGGGTTCGTTTCCACTTACCGCTGCGGGGCAGTCCCGGATTTACACCGGATTCCCTTTTAAGCCGTGGCCGAAAAAGCCGGACAGGGCACCAACGGAACACAAGATATAGGCCGCCGCCCGCGGGGTCAACACAAGTTATGGTGTTGGCGCGCCACCGGCCGGAGGTGTCTGACGGATAAAGGAAACCACATCGTCGAGCACCGGCTTCTTCCCCTGCAAGGGGGTCGCCAGGGCAAACAAGAGGCCCGAGTGTCCCATCCCGGGGTACAGCTTCAAGGTCACGGGCTCTGCATGAGCCTTCATGGCGTCGGCAAGCGAGGTGGAGTTGTGCACCTCCACTTCCTTGTCGGCCAGGCCATGCAGGAGCAGCATCGGCGGCTCGTCGCCGTCGACGAAATCGATCGGCTGGCCGCGGTGCTGTTCAGATGGCGCATGGCCGAACATGCCCAGCATGTCTTTCTCGTTGGGCGCGATGGGGACGAAGTCGTAAACGCCGGCCAGGCCGATGAAGCCGGCCAGTTCCCGCGTGGTCATGCCCTGCGCCTGCAACCAGAGGCCATCGGTGGCAAGCAACCCGGCGATATGTCCGCCGGAGGAGTGGCCCATGATGAACAGGCGCGAGGCACTGCCGCCGAATTCCCCGGCATGGGCATGCGCCCATGCCACGGCACGTGCAGCGTCCGCCATGAAGCCGTCCATCCTCACCTGGGGATATTTCCGGTAGTCGGCAATCACCGTGACGATGCCGCGCGAGGCCAGCGCCGTGCCGACGAAGCGATACCACTGCCGTTTGCCACCGGTCCAGCTTCCGCCATGGAAGAACACCACCACCGGTGCGTCGACGGCGGCGGCGGGACGATAGACGTCCAGCTTCAGTCCCGTGGACGGATCGAAGGTGATCCCGTGGGTGGATTCGATGCCATGACGGTGGTCGGTGGTGTTGAGCCCGGCGAAAAGCGTCGCCCGGCACCCGCCGAGGCAGGCCAGCAGCACCAGAAATATTGCAAGACGCAAGAAAATACCGCTTGCACGGCAGCACCAGGGAGGGACATCACGCGCGATCGGCTTCATCCGCCGAGCATGCCCGGTCGCGCGTGGGCCATGCAATGTCAGCTAAGTTTTTCACCCAGGTACGCCGGGCGCGGCGCATTGAAACCTGCCTTTACCTGGCGGGCGGTGTCGTCGACCAGCACTTCTTCCTCACCGGCTTCCAGTGCCTTGAGCACGGCATCGACCACCACCTGCGGAGATGTCTTCGGCGCGGTGACGTTCTTCACCATGTCGGTATCGATGTAGCCCACGTGCACGCCCAGCACCTGCACGCCGTCAGCGTGCAATTCGGTGCGCAGGCCGTTGGTCAGTGCCCAGGCCGCGGCCTTGGTGATGGAATAAACCAGCGAGGTCGGCAGCGAAATCCAGCTTAGCGCCGAGAGCACATTGACGACCGCGCCGTGGCGCTTGCGCAGCGACGGCGCGAAGGCCTGGCTCACCGACAGCACGCCGAACAGGTTGGTGGCCAGCTGGACATCCAGCGCCGGCCGGGCGCCGTCGTCGAGCAGGCTCACTTTCGGCTCGGAGATGCCGGCATTGTTGATCACGATGTCCACGTCCGGGTGGGCACGGGCGGCCTCGGCGATGGTGGCGGGGTCGGTGACGTCCAGCCGTACCGGGATGGCACCGGGCAGATCCACCGTGGAGGGGTCGCGCGCGCCCGCGTAGACCTTGGCGGCGCCCAGCTTCAGCAGGGTCTGGGCGAATGTGCGGCCGAGGCCGCGATTGGCGCCGGTGACCAGGACGTTCTTGCCTTTGATTTGCATGGTGGTTCCTTCATTTGAATGATGACCATCATTTAATAGGGCGCCGTGCCGGTTCTTCAAGCCCCATCGCAGCTATTGTTTCACCCGCGGCATGCCATCATATGTCAGGTGTCATCCCACAGGCCGCCCGCCATGCGATACGAGAACGGACATAAGGAAGCCACCCGGGAGAAGATCCTGGTGGAAGCCGCACGCCGCTTCCGCGAAGAGGGCATCGACGCCGTGGGCGTGGCCAACCTGATGGGCGGCATCGGCCTTACCCAGGGCGGCTTCTACAACCATTTCGAATCCAAGGACGCCCTGGCCCGCGAGGCCATGACCAACGCCCTTGACGCCACCAAGGCCCGCTTCGAGAAAGATGGCTCGGTGGTGGCCCTGGTCGAGCGCTACCTTTCCACCGCCCACCGGGACCACCCGGGCAGAGGCTGTCCGGCGGTCACCCTGTCGCAGGAAATTGCGCGCGCCTCGGACGAGGTGCGAGAGGGCTTCACCGACGAGCTGGAGAAGATCCTGGCCGCCATCCGGGGCGGCCTGCCCGCTGCGATGTCCGCCCGGCAGAAAAAGGCCACCGCGATGGCGGTCTTCAGCTCCATGGTGGGCAGCATGACACTGGCCCGGGCCGTGAACGATCCGGCGCTGTCCGACGACATCCTCGTCGCGGGCAGGAAGGCGGTATTGGCCATGCTGCAGACCCCGTCCTGATCCACATCGTGACGCTATTGGCATGGCGCCTGTGGCACCCTATCGGGTGTACGAAGGGTTAGGGAGCAATTGCCAGGTGGTGGAGCAGGTCGGGCAGGACGCATTGGTGGTGCGTTCTAGTCATTTCATGGCGGTGATGCGCCGTCTGGCGGGGCCGCTGTTGTCGGCGGTGTTGTTGTGCCTGGCACTGTGGGCTTTGCATAGCCTGGCCAGCGAAGTCAGCTATAGCGAAGTCTCGCATTACGTACATGACCTGCAGGGCTGGCAGATCGTGGTCGCCATGGCCCTCACCGCGGCAGGCTACATGGTGATGACGCTCTACGACTGGTATGGCCTTAAGTCGGTGGACGTCGCCTTGCCCCGGCGCGAAGTGTCGCTGATCTCGTTCATCAGTTATGCCTTCAGCAACGTGCTGGGCATGTCGCTGCTTATCTCCGGTTCCATCCGCTACCGGTACTACATCCAGGCGGGCCTCACCAATACGCAGATCGCCCGCGTGGTGCTGTATTGCACCGGTGCCTTCTGGCTGGGCCTGTGCGCGCTTACCGGCGTGACCCTGCTGCTGGTGCCGTTGCCCGAGGAACTACCCTTCGCCGGCTTGCGCATCCCGGTGGCGATCGTGCTGACGCTGGTGCCGCTGACGTGGGTCTTCGGCAGCCGGATCATCCGGCGCCCGATCAAGCTCTGGCGCTGGCACGCGGTACTGCCCAGGCCCGGCCCGGCATTCCGCCAGGTGGCCATCGGCGCGGTGGACTGGTGGCTGGCGGCAAGCGTGCTGTACGTGCTGATGCCCGATGACGCGAATTCCGGCTTCGGGCATTTCCTGGCGGTGTTCGTGCTGGCGCAGATGGCCGGCCTGATCAGCCATGTGCCCGGTGGCCTGGGCGTGTTCGAGGCGGTGATGCTGGCGGGCTTCGGCGCCGCCGGCAACGAAGGCCTGGAGGCGCCGATCCTGGGCGCGCTGGCCGCCTTCCGCGTGGTCTATTACCTGCTGCCGTTATGCGCCGCCACCTTGATGGTGCTGCTGCGCGAGGCGCGGACGCTGACCAAGAAAAGCATGGTGCCGCCGTGGTTCGCGGGCCTGTTGCCGCCGTTCTTCGCCGGCCTCACGCTGGTGTCTGGCGCCGTGCTGCTGTTCTCAGGCGTCACCTCCGCCTCGCCCGGCCGCATGGACATGCTGCGCGGCGTATTGCCGTTGCCGGTCCTGGAGGCCTCGCATTTCCTCTCCAGCGTGATCGGCATGATGTTGCTGATCCTGGCCCGCGGCCTGCAGCGGCGCCTGGACGCCGCCTACGTGCTCACCCTGGTGCTGCTGGTGATCGGCGCGGTGCTCTCGGTGCTCAAGGGCGTGGCGTACGCCGAAGCGGCACTGCTGAGCCTGCTGGCCCTGGCCCTGGCGCCGGCGCACCGGCATTTCTACCGCCGTGCGTCGCTCTTCACCAGTACGTTCTCGGTAGGCTGGATCCTCGCCATCATCGGCGTGCTGGGCTGCACCACGTGGCTGGTGGTATTCAGCCTCAAGCACGTGGAATACAACAGCAGCCTGTGGTGGGAATTCTCCTTCCGCCACGGCAACGCGCCGCGCGCGCTGCGTGCCCTGGTAGGCGCGGCGGCGGCCGGCCTGCTGTTCGCCCTGGCAAAACTGATCCGCCCGATGCGCACGCGGCCGCTGCCACCCAGCGACGCCGACATCCAGCGCGCCCTGCCGCTGGTGAAGTCGTTCAATTCATCCCAGGCCCACCTGGCCCTGATGGGCGACAAGACATTGCTGTTCGCACCGGGCGACAAGGCGTTCGTGATGTACGACATCGAAGGCCGCAGCTGGGTAGCCATGGGCGATCCGGTGGGCACCGACGAGGCGGCGCGCCGCGAGATCGTCTGGAGCTTCCGCGAGTTGTGCGAACAGGCCGGTGGCTGGCCGTTGTTCTACCAGGTGCGGCCGGACGACCTGGACCTGTACCTGGACATGGGCATGCACCTGATGAAGATAGGTGAAGAGGCGCGGGTAAAACTCGCCGACTTCAACCTCGATGGAAAATCCCGCAAGAGCCTGCGTAACATCGTCAACAAGTTGCACCGCGATGGCCTGACACTGCAGATCGTGCCGCCGGAAGATGTGGCTCCCCTGCTGCCGCGGCTGAAACCCGTGTCCGATGCCTGGTTGCACGACAAACACGTACGCGAAAAGGGGTTCTCCCTCGGGGGCTTCGACGAGAGCTATCTCGTCCGCACGCCGATGGCCGTGGCCTGGCTCGATGGCAACCCCGTTGCCTTCGCCAACCTGCTCTTGACCGACAGCAAGGAAGAGGCGTCGGTGGACCTCATGCGCCATCTTCCCGATGGACCGGCCGGGATCATGGATTACCTCTTCATCGAACTCATGATGTGGGCGCGTGGCGAGGGCTATCGCTGGTTCAACCTCGGCATGGCACCGCTGTCGGGCCTGCGCAACCGGCGCATGGCGCCGTTGTGGAACCGCTTCGGCGCCATGGTGTTCGGCCGCGGCGAGCGTTTCTACAACTTCCGCGGCCTGCACCAGTACAAGGATAAATTCGGACCCGAGTGGGAACCGCGGTACCTGGCGGTATCCGGCGGCATCGGCCTGCCGGTGGCGCTGACCAATGTGGCGAGCCTGATTTCCGGCGGCCTGACCGGCGTGGTGCGTCGATGAGGCGAAGTGCCCGTTGGAGCCTGGGCGTTGTCGGGCTCATCGTTTTCGCTGGTGTCCTGTGGTGGCAACCGTGGAAGCACGTATCACTCGACGAGGCGGCGGTGGTGCTGGACGGGGCACGTGGCGTCACGCCGCCGCCGGAACTCGCCGACGTGATGGTGGTGTTCTACAGCGGCGATGGCGGCTGGTCGGATCTGGACAAGGGCCTTGGCCAGGCGATGGTCGATCGCGGCGTGCCGGTGCTTGGCATTAATTCCTTCAAGTATTTCTGGCGCAACAAGCCGGTGGAGGTGGCAGGGCTGGAGCTCGATGCCGCGGTGCAGCAGTACCTGGCGCGCTGGCACAAGAAGCGCGTGCTGCTGATGGGGTTTTCCTTCGGCGCGGACGTGGCGCCGTCCATCCTGGAACAGACATCGCCGGAAACGCGGGCCACCGTGTCGCAGGTTGTCCTGCTATCGGGAAGCCGCGACGTGAACTGGGAGATCGAGATGGAGGGCTACATGGTCGCCAACTGGTTCACCACCAAGGCGCGCATCGTTACCCAATGGCTGAACCCGATCCCGCACACCCCGGCC
>NZ_DATHFX010000266.1:0-3465 GCF_035317885.1 Pinirhizobacter sp. | reverse complement strand
ATTCTCTCGGCCTTGCGTTTCCTGCAGGGCATCGCCCTGGGGGGATCGTGGGACGGCCTGCCTTCACTGCTTTCGCTCAATGCGCCGAAGGCCCGCCGTGGCTGGTATTCGATGCTCGGCCAGCTCGGCGCCCCGACCGGTTTCTTGATCGCCGCGTCGTTGTTCCTGTTCCTGCACACGCAGCTGTCGAACGAAGATTTCCTTAGTTGGGGATGGCGCTACCCGTTTTTCGTGGCCTTCGCGATCAACGTCGTGGCCCTGTTCGCCCGCCTGCGCCTGGTGGTTACCGAGGAATACACCCAGCTGATGGAAGAAGGCCAGCTCGAGCCGATCGGTACCCTGGAGATGCTCAATGCCCAGGGCTACAACCTCTTCATCGGCGCCTTTGCCGCCCTGGCCAGCTATGCCCTGTTCCACATCGTGACGATCTTCCCGCTGTCCTGGATCACGCTGAACCGTTCGCAGGCGATCAACAACGTCCTGATCGTGCAGATCATCGGCGCCTTCATTGCCATCGGAGCCACGGTGGCCTCGGGTGTCCTCGCCGACAGGTTCGGCCGCCGCAACATGCTCGGCGCCATGGCGGTACTGATCGGCCTGTTCGCCATTGCCTCCCCCTGGCTGCTCGGCGGCGGCAGGGTAGCGCAGGATGCCTTCCTGTTGATCGGCTTTGCCCTCCTTGGCCTGTCCTACGGTCAGGCGGCGGGGACGGTCACGGCGAATTTCGCCAAGCGCTTCCGTTATACCGGCGCGGCCCTGACGTCCGATTTCGCCTGGCTGATCGGTGCGGCTTTTGCGCCACTGGTTGCGTTGAGCCTGTCGATGCGCTTTGGCCTGGGTGCCGTCAGCGTGTACCTCCTTTCGGGCGTGGCCTGCACCTTGCTGGCGCTGCGCATCAACCGTGCGCTGGAGACCGATCGCAACAAGGCGTGACGGCCTACGCCGGCCGCGCCCTCGGCTTCTGCCGCACATAAAGCTGCTTGCGCACCTTCGCTACCAGGTCGCCTTGCGCGGTGGTGATGTCCACCTCGAACCAGCGCAGTACCTTGGCCCCGCTGGCGGCCTCCGCACGCAACTCGTCCACCGCTTCATCGCTCATCACGAAGTGGGCGTAGACGTCTTCCTTGCCCGGCGCAATGAATTCGATCTCGCCAGCTTTGTCCCATACGTAGTAGTCGTCGCCCAGACGATGCATGCCCATCAACATGAAGAAAGGGTCGGCCATGGCGAAGAGGTTGCCGCCGAACTGCGTGCGCACGAAGTTCTTGTTCCAAAAACGAAGGCGCAGGCGCACGCGGACTTCCGACCAATCATCGCTGATGTCGGTCACGGCGATGCTGTTGAAGAGGAAGGGCGGCCAGAGGTTCATCAGCCGCCTGAAAGTACCCGGCGACATCAGAACAACAGGCTTGCCATCTTGCGGCGATAGCGGCCGACGAGTTCGGCATCGTTGAGCGTGGTGAAGGCTGCCAGCAGGCGCTTCTTCGCCGCGCCGTCGTTCCAGTCGCGCTGGGTCTTGAGCAGCTCCAGCCACTGGTCCATGCCGGCGGCGGGGTCGCCTTCCAGCAACAGGCGAACGCCCAGCTGGTCGCGTGCCTCGGCGTCGGCGGGATTGGCCTGGACGCGGGCGCGCAGTTCCGCGGCGGACGGCGCGCCCGCCAGGGCCTTGGACAATTCCAGCTCACTGCGCAGCCGTACGGCGCGGGGGTCCACCGAAAGATTGGCGGGCAGGGCGTCGAGTTCTGCCGCGGCGGCTTCGGTGCGGCCGGCGGTCATCAGGGCCACGGCGAGGTCGAGCTTCAGGCCCGCGGCGTCGGGTTCAGCGGCGATGGCCTGCTGCAGGCGGTTGATGGCAGCTTCGGGCGTTTCGGCCTCGACCTCGGCGGCCGGCGGCTCCAGGGCCTCGCCTTCTTCGGCGTCGAACGGCTGCAGGTGTCGGCCGAGGAATTCCCGCAGCTGGCCTTCGGGCAGGGCCCCGGCGAAGCCGTCCAGTACCTGGCCGTCCTTGACCAGCATCACCGTGGGGATGCTGCGGATGCCGAACATGGCCGCGATCTGCTGCTCGGCGTCCACGTCCACCTTGGCCAGCGCGAAGGCGCCGTTGTACTCGGCGGCCAGTTTATCCAGGAGTGGGCTGAGCGCCTTGCAGGGCTCGCACCAGCTGGCCCAGAAATCCACCAGGATGGGCGTGGTCAGAGACGCCTTGATCACGGCGTCCTCGAAATTGGCCGTGGTAACGTCGAAGACGTAGGTATTTTCGCTGGCCTGGCTCACTGGAGACTCCGAAAAACGCTTGTGGAATGCCCGCATAGGTCGGGCAAGCGAGGAAGGATATCAAGTGGCTTGCCATTCCGGGGAGGGTTCAGGCAACCTCCCGCACCCTTCGTCGCGCGGTCTCCACGTTAATTTGCGACCATAGGCGGGAAAAGGAAAGGAAACCCAAGGACATGCATGTGGCACCCGGGCAACCGTTGATGGTCTGTGAGTACTGCGACGCGGTGTACCGGCGCCGCACCCTTGCGCGTCGCGAGGTGGCCCGTTGCATGCGTTGCGGGGCGATCCTGGATCGCCACCAGTGGCTGAGCCTGGACAAGCAATTTGCCCTGATCGTGGCCGCGGGCATCGTCTTCATCATCGCCAACGTCGAGCCGATCGTGCAGGTGAGCCTGGGCAGCAGCAATGCCACCACCACCTTGTGGGGTGCTGCCATCGCCATGTGGAACGACCAGTCGCAGGTGGTGGCGGTGCTGGCGGCGCTTACCTTGTTCTTCTTCCCGCTGACGCAGATCCTGATCTTCGGCTGGCTCCTGGCCTTCGCCCGGCGTGGCGAGCGTGCGCCGGGATTCCGCCAGGCCATGGTGATGCTGTACTACGTGCGCCCCTGGAGCATGATCGAAGTGTTCATGCTGGGCACCCTGGTGGCAGTGGTTAAGGCCTCCAGCTACTTCAAGGTGGTACCGGGCGCGGGTATCTGGTCGTTCGGCGTGCTCACCTTGCTGATCACCGTTTTCGCCAGCCACGATGCCCGCCAGCTATGGCACAAGACCGCGGGGAACAACGAATGACGGGCGTGGTCACGGCCCGTGAACTGGGCGTGGTGGGCTGTCATGTCTGTGGCCTGGTAAGCCGCGCCGAACACGTACCACCGGGCGCCCTTTGTCCGCGATGCCACGCGCCGCTGCACCGGCGCAAGGCCAACTCGCTGGCGCGCACCTGGGCGCTGTTGATCGCCGCGGCCGTGCTGTACCTGCCGGCCAACCTGTTGCCGATCATGCGTACGGTGAGCCTGGGCGACGTCGACGACAACACCATTCTTTCCGGCGTGGTCGAATTGTGGCGCAACGATTCGTGGGATCTGGCCATCATCGTCTTCGTCGCCAGCATCGTGGTGCCGATGACGAAATTCGTGGTGCTGGGCACACTGCTGGTGTCGGCCCAACGAAACAGTCGCTGGGCGCTCAAGCA
>NZ_DATHFX010000265.1:0-15683 GCF_035317885.1 Pinirhizobacter sp. | reverse complement strand
GTATTGCTGCACGATCGCCTGCGCCGATAAGTACGCCAGCGCCGCCACGGTGGCCGTGGGGTTGTAGCCTGCGTTCTGCGGGAAAGCGCCCGCGCCCATCGAGAACACATTGGGCACGTCCCAGCTTTGCAGGTACTTGTTCACCACGCTGTTGGCCGGGCTGTCGCCCATGATCGCGCCGCCGGTGTTGTGCGTCGTCTGGTAGGGCACCACGCTCCATGAACCGACGCGCCGGTTAAGCTTGATCTCGCGCGGATTCATCGCCTTGGCGATTTCCGCGGCGCGGTCGGTAAGGAAGTCGGACATCTTGTGTTCGTTGTCGGTGAAATCGAACGTCATGCGCAACATCGGCCGGCCGTGGATGTCGCGGTAGGTTGGATCCAGGTCCAGGTAGTTGCCGCGATGGCTCATGCACGAGCCATGCACGCTAAGGCTGAAGGAACGCAGGTAATTCTTGGCCGCCGCATGCTTCCAGGCCTTGCCCCACGCAGGCGTGCCCGTGGGGGTGTAGATCATCTCGATGGGGCGGCCGCCGGTGATCATGCCGGCGATATAGGCGCCGCCGATGAAGCCAAGCCCCGAATGATCGAAGTTGTCGCCGTTGAAATCATCGACCACCGTAGCCAGTGCGCCGGCGCCGATGAAGGGATTGATCAGCTTGTCGTCGAAGAACACATTCACCGACGACATGGTCTGGTAGGCGTAGTTCTTGCCCACCACGCCCTTGCCCGTGGCGGGGTCATACGGCGTGCCGATGCCCGACAGCAGCAGCAGACGCACGTTCTGCAGGATGTACGACGACAGGATCACGATATTCGCGGGCTGGAAGAATTCCTCGCCCGCGCTGTTCACGTACGTCACGCCGGTGGCCTGCTTCTTGTCCGGCGACAATTCCACTTTCAGCACCTCGCTCTCCGTGCGCAGGGTGAAGTTGGGTTTGGCCATCAGGTAGGGCAGTAGGGTGGTCTGCGGGCTGGCCTTGGAATAGTTGCCGCAGCCGAATTTCTCGCAGAAGCCGCAATAGGTACACGCACCCAGCTGCGAACCGAAGTTGTTCACGTAGGGCTGGGATAAATTTCCCGTGGGATGGGGAAACGGATGCCGTCCGAGTTCCGCTGCCGCCTTGCCGAACAAGGTCGGCCCATACGTCTGCGGCATCGGCGGGGTGGGATATTCCGCGGAGCGGGAACCTTCGAACGGGTTGCCGCCCGGCTGGATCTGGCCGTTCAGGTTGCCAGCCTTGCCACTTGTACCGCAGAGCACGTCGAAGGTGTTGTAGTGGGGTTCCAGGTCCTCGTACGTCACGCCCCAATCCTGCACGGTGAGGTCGTAGTCGGTGACGGACTTCTTGCCGTAGCGTTGCTCGTTGTGGCTTTTGGTCAGGAAGTCCGATGGCAGGAATCGCCAGATCTGCCCATTCCAGTGCACCCCGCCACTGCCCACGCCTGTTCCCAGCAGGAACGAACCCAGGTGGCGCATCGGCAGTGCCGTCTGGCTGGTGTTGTTGCGGATAGTGAGGGTGTCGTCGGCTACGTTCTGGAACAGGTGGTGCCGCCACATGTAGCGCAACTCATCCTGCGCGAAGCCGGTGGCGAAGTCGGTGGAGGTGTCGCGCCAGGGCCCGCGTTCGAGCGCAAGCACTTCAAGCCCTGCATCGGCCAGTTGCTGGCCCATGATGGCGCCTGTCCAACCGAAGCCGACGATCACCGCATCAACGGGTTTGAGGGTGGTTGCCATGCTCAGGTCTCCGAATTCCAGCCAGGACGGCCCTTGAAACCCACGGGCGGGAAGGGCACCGGTTCGCCGTGGCGGCTGACCCATTCGCGGTAGTCGTAATGCGCGCCGGGAAAGCCGATCATCTTCCAGGCAGCCATGTCCTTGTTGCCGCCGTAGATGGGGTCGGAGAAATATCCCTCTTTGGTGTTCTGCAGCAGCATGGCGAAGAAGGCCTTGGCGTCAACGCCGTCTTCCAGTTGCACCTTGCCCGCTTCGAAGTCCTTGAGCAGCGCGTCCCGCTCGTCTTCGGACAACTTGGCGAAGTCCGCGCCGCTATGGTTGGCGTGGGTGTATTTGTTGATGGCGCCGATCGCCGCGCGATACATCTGCGCAGGCGAAAACCGGCTCTGGTAACCCTGCTCGGGTGCACCCTTGGCCCACGGGCCGCCGAGGTAATAGTGATCGCCACGGCCGAAAGGGCCGGCCAATTGCCGGTCGAGGAAGAACGGTACGTTGGCTTCGACGGCGCCGGGGCCCACTTCATCGTTGGGGATCAACCGGCCGACGGCGGCTTCGATGAATTCCCGTTCGGCGGGCGTGAAAAACTTGAAGTCGGTACCGGAAACACCGGGCGGTGCATCGGCCAGGCCTTCCTGCCATGGCACGCCGCCCTGGTAAGTTCGGGGCGGTGCACCCAGCTCGCCATCGTGAATCTTGGCCCCCAGGGCGCCGGCGACTCCGGCAGTGGCGGCAACGGCACTTCCCAGGAGGAAATGCCTGCGGTCGAGCTTGGGCTTGTCCATCGAACATTCTCCGGAAGTCTCGCTCCCCTGCGGGCGGGATCACGAGTGTCGCGGTTATGCGTGGCCTGGCGCTTGTATAAAACGTATCGAATGTATCCCTAATTATCGATGGGTGGAATGAGACTTTTGTGTAGGTCCCGAGAGCGTAAGTTCTTGCGATTTCATGTCCATGTCGGGCGGAACTAGGTACGCCCGGGCCGCCGTACGGTGCGCACCGTCCCTTTATTTCCCCCGCCACAGAAAAACCGCTCGCCACCATCGGATTCCAGCCCCGAAACGCGCGCACCCGCGGGCATTTCCAGGGTTTCCAGCACTTCGCCGGTATTCGCATCGACGTGCCGTAGTTCGCTCATATCGTTTTCAAGGGTGGCGTGCCATAGCTCACCGTCCACCCAGGTGACGCCGGTAACGAAGCGGTTGGATTCGATGGTGCGCAGTACCGCGCCGGTATCGGGATTCACCTGGTGGATCTTCCGGCTCTGGTACTGGCCGACCCAGAGCGAGCCCTCGGCCCAGGCCAGGCCCGAATCCCCACCGCCGCCGGGAGCGGGAATGGAGGCAAGTATCCGGCCGGTAGTGGGGTCGATCTTGTGGATGCGATCTTCGGCGATCTGGAACAGATGCTCGCCGTCGAAGGCGGTGCCTGCATGGGCCGGGACGTCGATGGTGCGTCCGGTTTTCCCGTTTTCAGGATCAAGCGCCATGAGCTTGTCACCCGAAGCAAACCAGACCTGCTTGCCGTCGTAGGTGACCCCATGGACGTCGTGGACGCCCGGGAAGGGCCCATGCTCGCTGATGATGTTGGCCGTTGATCGTTTCATGTTCCCATCCTAGTCACCGGGCAGGGGAGAAGGGAGTAACAAGGTCGTCGTGAAACCGGGCAGCGGCGGAGTCATCCAGCGGCGCGCGCGGCCGCCACCGAATGAATGCACCATGCCGGACGCTGCCAAAGCGTCCAGCGACCGCTGCACGGTACGCTGGCTGGCACCCAGTGCAAGCGCCAGTGCCGAGCTCGACCACGACTCGCCGTCGGCAAGGAAGGCCAGCACCTCGCCGTGCTTGCCTTCCACTGGCCGCGCCAGTACCACCACCTCGCTCGCATCATGCGATTCGAGCACGAAACCGTCCGTGGTGGCATTCACCTGGGCCAGGGTGCCAAGCATGGCGCGAAGCCGTCCGATCTCGACACGCAGGCGGGCGCGATGGGTTTCATCGGCATACTTCGCGCGGAACGCACGTGCAATCAATGTATTCCTCGGCACGTCACCGGGCCAGGCTTCGGCCAAGGCGCGGAGCAGGGTGAACAGCACCGGACGTGTCGCCAGCGACACGGCTTCGTCCGCATGGCGAACGACATGACGGCAGGCGTCGATCACCAGGCTATCTGAAGCAAACAACGCTTCGACGTCGCCAAGCAAGAGGGTACGTTCGAAGTCGCGGGAAACGAGGCGCGCGGCCGGCAGGGTGAGTAGCCGCGACGCCGCTTCCACCTCCGCCGTAAGTGCAGGAATGCCCGCCAGGCGGGCGTTGACCGCCGCCCTGGTAAGCGCCTCGTGTGCGACGCCGGCATGTACGCGGCGTATGGCGATTCCCGCCACTACCAGCGCATGCGCCGCCATCAGCGCGGGAGGGAAGGAAGCGGGGTCAAGCCCGGCAAGTGCACGTTCGGCATCGTCCAGGTGTCCGACCAGCAGCAGCCGGCGGACTGTGAGGTAGCGCGCGTACTCGGCGTTCATGATGTCGCCGTGCGACTGAAGCGTTGCCTGCGCTGCGTCGAGCCTGTGGGTTGGCCAGGCCAGGTCCCGCGAGGCCAGCGCCACTTCAGCTTCCGCCACCACGCATCGCGCGCGGGCCACGGCTTGCTTCGGACCAAAGGCGCGCGCGGCACTTTGCAACAATGCCTTCGCCTTGGGGAAGTCGCCAAGCTGCGCCATGGCGATGCCCCGCAACGCCAGCGCCGGTGGATCGTTGCGCAAGGCGACGCGATTGAGCGCGCCCAGCGGATCACCTGCCGCCAGGGCACGCCCGGCAGCGGTGATCAGCGAGTCCATCATGTGAAACCGACCACGGCTACCCCAAACGTTTCGAGCGTTGGGGCACCTTACCCGCCTGCGCGCGGAGAGGTAAAGCCGGTGATGGTGAAGAAGGCCACTTGCCGCGTAAGGTCCTTGGCCAGTTCAAGTGTCATCCGGCTCGCAGCGCTTGCTTCTTCCACCAGTGCGGCATTCTGCTGGGTGACGTCGTCGAGTGTCGCCACGGCCGAGGCCACCTGGTCCACGCCCGCGGATTGCTCTCGCGAGGCGGCCGAAATCTCGGCAATCAGATCGGCGACTTTGCGTGTACCCATCTCGATGCTGGCGAGCGAGGCACCGGTGTGTTGCACCAGGTCGGCGCCCATAGCCACCTTCTGGGTGGTATCGGCGATCATGCTCTTGATGTCACGTGCTGCCCTGGCGCTTCGCTGGGCCAGGTTCCTGACCTCCGACGCCACCACGGTAAAGCCGCGCCCCTGTTCACCCGCCCGCGCCGCTTCCACGGCTGCATTGAGCGCCAACAGGTTGGTCTGGAAGGCTATCTCGTCGATCAATACCGCGATCTCGCTGATGTCCTGGCTGGCCGCACTGACGTCGCGCATCGCTGTCACGGCCTGCTGGGCAACGCCGGCCCCGGAACGGGCGTCAGAGCGCAGTGTGTCGGCAAGTGCTTGCGCGGTGATGGCGCCCTCGGCGTTCTGGCGGACGGAAGCTGCCATTTCCTCCATCGAAGAAGCCGTCTCCTCCAGGGAGGAAGCCTGCTCCTGGGTGCGCTGCGACAGATCGTCGTTGCCCTGGGAAATGTCCTGGGCCGCCATAGTGACCTGCTCGGAACTATCGCGAACCTTCGAGACGATCTGGGTAAGTTTGCGCTCCATGTCCACCAGCGAATGAAGCGTATCGGTGAGCTCGTCATCGCCTTCGATGTCCACGACATTGCCGAGCGATCCCTGGCTGATGGCCGACGCCAGGGCACGGGCCTGCGACAGCGGCCGCATCACGCTGCGTACCAGAAACCATCCGGCGATGATAAGCAGGAGTACGCCGGCGCCAAGCACGCCGGCCACCATATATACGGTACGTCGGTAGCGCGCCTGTGCAACGGTGAACTGATCGCTTGCCTGGCTTTCGTTCATCTTTACGATACCGCTGATGCTGGTCTGCTCGGCGTCGAAGGCGGGCGAGAGAGTCGATACCAGGAGCTGCTTCACCTGCTCTGTGCGGCCTTGTTCAAGATTGGTCACTTCCGTGGCAATCAAGGGCGTGGTGACCGATCGATAGCGCATGAAGTCCCTGGCCTTGGCGCGTTCTTCCTCGGAACTTACCAACGCGGGGTAATAGGTATTCCATTTGGCATCCATGTCCGCGTTAGTGGCGGCAACCGTTGCCAGCGCCTGCTTGGCCGCGTCGGTCGTTCCGGCCACCAGCGAGCGATTGAAAGCGAGCCTTAGTTGCAGCACGTCAGCACGCACATCCGAAGCATAGACAACCGGTTCGAGGTTCTGATGGAACATGTCATCGAGATCCCCGAAGGTGGTGTGCAGGGCCTCCAGCCCGACGCCCCCTACGGCCACTGCAATCGCAAATGCAGCAGCGATGGTCGAGGCAATCTTCAACTTAACCGTGTACCGCATTGAACACTCCCGTTGGTGATGGATGGGAGGTGATATCGGCGGAACTTCGGTGAAGCTTTAGCTTTAAGTTATGGAAAGCATTTGGAAAGGTTGCACTGTAACAAAGCGTCTAGCGACGGCTGGCGAGCACCCCGTCAAGTGCCAGTTGTGCCTTGAAGCCAGCCTTTTCGAGTCGTTTGGCCACTTCGTTGGGAACATCGCGGCCACTGGTGAGCTTGTTCGGGGAGCCCGTGTAGTGGAACAACCGGCCCCCGCGGCGCAGCACACGCGCCAGTTGATCGTAGAACGCTTGGGAATAGAGCTCGCCGGCGATGCCGAAGCGCGGCGGGTCGTGGAGCAGGGCGTCTACGGAAGAACTTGCGATCTGCGCGATCGCCAACGACACGTCACCATGGGAGAGTTCCAGGCGACCCCCGTTGGCAGGTGCGTCGGGATCGGGCGACCACGGGTTCAACGTGCGCAGCCACAGCACGTCTTCGTTTTTCTCGAACGATTGAATACTGGCCACGCCAGCCTCAAGGCAACACGCCGCGAAGTAGCCCAGTCCACCGCAGGTATCGAGTACGGCTTTGCCGCGGGGTTCGATCAGCGCCACTTTGCGCCGCGCATCGTCCATGGGCGATTCTTTCGATGTCGGCAGCATCTTGATGCCATCGATCTCGAACGTGGGCGCGCCCCATTCGGTGGGCACCAGTTTGATCAGGGATCCGGAGAATCGCGACACCGGTTCGAAACCCTCGCCGTCCCAGTAGTAGATCGTCCGGTCCCTGAGTTTGCCGGGGTAGGGGTAGTGCTGACCGCGCCATTGCCAGGTGTCGTGGTGAAGCACGGCGTCTGCCTGGGAGCGGCCAAGATCCAGGGAGCCGGTCCATGTGGTTGAGCCTGCCTCGCGCGCCGCGGCCAGGGCTTGGGCGTTCGGGCGTGTCAGCAGGGGGCCGGGATAGTGCGGCACGATGAAAACTCCGGGTACCGCACGCAATGACGGCAAAAAATAGGGAGTGCCATCGTAAGGGAAAAGGCCGTTGGCGTGTCCGGGCCCAGAAGCTTGACGGGCATCATGTTTAGACCAGTGGGTGGCTGGCAAGATTTGGGTGCATATAGCCCACTGCCAGGGTAAGCCCCCATGCCACGCATCGCAGCCAGCTTCGAGTCCATCAGCCGGGAAATAGAGCGGACCAGCGCGCTCCGCGATGCGGCCCTGCTCGCCGGATTCGAAGCGCTCGAACAACGCAACGTCTCCCTGGCCCAGATGGTGCTGATGGTATTCGGCGACCGGCGCCGCGCCGCGCAATGGATGAGCCAGCCGCAACGCGCGCTCGATGGGCGGACCGCCTGGCAGGCATTGATGGACGGCGACGAGGAAGAGCTGTGGGATGCACTCGAGCAGCGGCAAGGGGGTGCGGAGTTGGCATCGAGGTTGCGGGTGGAGGGCTGAGCACGCGCTCCCGTCCGAAGGTGGATGGCCTCGACTACCGCAGGAGTTACCTGCGATAGTTGACCACGAAGCTCAATCGGCTTTTGAGATAGGAGCTCATGCCTGCTCTTTTGTTGCGAAGGCTTGGAGAATGGATAATTGTTCTACGCATACCTGCCGAGAGTGCCGAACGTGAGCAGACCCAAGCTGTATTCGGGAACCAGGAACGCATCGAGCTGGGCCATGCGGGCATGGCTTGCCCTGCGCGCGGCAGGCATCGACTTTGAGGAAGAGATCGTTGACATCCGGCGGCCGCAGCGCTTCGCCAACCTCAAAGCCGTCGGCCGTTTTTCACCGCCAGCGATGGTACCCGTGCTGGTGGTCGACGGAATCGCGATCTACGACTCGCTGGCGATCATGGAATATGCGAACGAGGTGTGCGGGGGCCGCCTGATGCCTGCCGGGTTGATGCAGCGAGCCCAGGCAAGATCTGTGTTGGCTTGGCAACACGCCGGTTTGTCGAATACTTGCGCCCGTATTTCATTCGAGAGCGCCTTCTATCCGGAAAAACGGGCGCTTACCGCCATCGAGACGAGCGAATGCGAGCGTCTCTTCGGCGTTCTCGCCAGGTACCTTGCCGACAGTGGTGGCCCGTTTCTTTTCGGAAACCTGTCGCTGGCTGATCTGGTATTGGTGCCGGCCATCGTGCGCCTTGTCGCTCACGACCCGGTTGTCCCATCAAGGGACGCCATCGATGCCTGGATGCAGGCATTGCTGGCGATTGCCGACGTCAAGGAATGGATGCGGAACGCAAGTGTGCCGCCACCTATCTGGTCCGACGAGTACCTGGTTCCCGGGCAGCCGATCGACTTGCACATCGTCCCTGGCCCATTCGACGTTGCTTGAATCCTCTACCGCGCCGGCGCCACCAGCAGATGCTTTGCCAGCAGGCCATGCAGGTGCCCGATACCGCGGGCCAGGTGCAGGGTGCCGAACATCAGCAACACACCGGCCACCAGGCACAGCAAGAGTTGTGCGCCACCGGCGGTTGCATTGACGCCTAGCAGTTGGACATGCAGAAGACTCCACGAGTCGCGCGTCAGGTCGCCTGTGGCAAAGCCCGTCCAGATGGCCAATGGCGCGCCGATGAGACTGACGACCAGCGCGATCAGCGTCACAAAGATGGTGAAGTAGGCAATCCCCAGCGGCAACATCAGCAGGAAATAAATATGCGTGGACCAGATACGCGGGTCGGTGAACAGACCCTTGATCTTCGTCATCAAGCGATCGTCTCGGTTCGCGTACAGCGGGCGGCGCGGCATCCGCACACCCAGCATGGCCTCCACAAGGCGCCCTTCAGCCAGCGATAGCACGCGCACGATACCGAAGTACAAAATAATGATGGGAATGCCGATGATCAGTACCGAAAGCCCCAGCGACAACGACATGCCCACGGCCATCAACGTGAAATAGAAGATTCCCGTGGCGAGAGCCAGCAGCATGTAGAACAGTGCACCGTAGGTGCGGGAATCCGCCGCCACGCCGAAGAATTTTCCCCAGGGCGTCGTCCAGCGCGGAGCGGGCGGGCGTATTGCGGTCTGCACTTTGGCCTCGGTGTCGCGATAGATTTCGGCCACTTCGTCCGGTGCGCCGTAGCTGCCGGCGACCATGGCGATGATCTCCGCCTCGGATTTTCCGGGGTTCTCGCTCATCTCCGAACGCAGGTAATCCTCTGCATCGTAAAGGGCGTCCTGCACGAGTGCAGGATCGGAACCCTCAAGCGCGTTGCGCAATTGGTCGAGGTACCGCTTGATGGTGGTGGGATAGGGCGAAGCGGCAGTATTCATTTCACATCCTCAAGCGCGGTATCGACAAAGTCGCGGGTGGAATTCCAGGCAGAGGTCCAATCGCGCAGTGCCTCGCGGCCATTCGCATTGATCCGGTAATAACGTCGCGGCGGGCCGGAGTCGGAGGGTTCGACATGGCTGTCGAGCAAGCCGTTGCCCTCGAGCGTGCGAAGCACCGGATACAGCGCGCTCTGCTTGCCGATTAGCACGCCATCGCCGTTTCGCTCGAAGCGCTTGGCAATCTGGTAGCCATACATGGGCTCGTCCGCCGCAGCCAGGATGGCCAGCAGGGCAAGTGACACCGTGCCGGAACTGAGCTCACGCCTGAACTTTCGAAAATGCGCGTCGAGGTCGCCCATGTCTGATTTCCCTAGCTTGGGAATTAGACTAGTGTGAAGTTCAGTATAGTGAATGTGCTGATAGTCATGGCAGGCGCATGATTCAGGGGCAGGGAAACCCTGAGGAACACGTCATGACCAAGATCGAAAAAGTCATCTTTACAGGCAAGACCCACACCCAAGTCAATCGCGATCCCAAAGTACAGCGTGCTGATCACGACGTCGTCGACATCAAGCTGTCAACGCCGGGTGGCGAGGACTATGAGTTCAACGCCGTCGTGACCCACCCGACCGCTGAGCAGCTGTTCGCGGGCGCCTGGTCGGCTTGCTATACCAGTGCGCTTGGTGTGGCGGCCTCGCTGAAGAAGCTCACGCTTCCGGCTGATTCTTCCGTGGATATCGAGGTGGATGTGGGCCAGACAGGCCCAGGCTGGTTCCTCGGTGCCAGGTTCAATGTCCGTCTGCCAGGCATGGCACAGGATGTCGCCGAGGCCATCGTTCACTCGGCCCATCAGATTTGCCCCTACTCGAAAGCAGTAAAGGGCAACATCGACGTTGCCGTGAATGTGGTGACTACCTGATGCATTGCCAGGCCGGTTCGACGAGTGCCCACTGTGTCGAACCGGCTGTAGGAGAATCCCATGAACGTGTTGAACGTCGCGGCCGCGAGCCTGCTGGTCGTTGCAGGCAACCTGGTACCTCACACTGCACAGGCGCAGCAGACCGGAACCCACCGCACCGAGCTATCCAAGAACGACATCAGCATTCCCGGGTGGGAGGCTGTGCAAACGCCGCGGAAATCGGGACGTATATCGTTCCCAAGGGGAAGCCGCTGGTTGAATGGATAAAATGACGATGGAAAAAGTAACCCATAGGTTGCAAAATGAAACCTATGGGTTATATGATCGCCCCGATGGCCACCAAGCCAGCCATCGGGGGAAGGTCAGTGATCAATCAGAATTCAGACGAGCGCAGTGACAGGCTTGTTCGCCACGAGCGGCGCGGGCTGTGGCTTTGCCTGCTGGTGATCGTGCTACTTGGCGTGGTTGCCCTGCTGGCGGGGATGTCGTCGGATCCGGCCAAAACGCGCTACGCAGAGCGTTTAATGACCTTGATTCCCATCGTCATCTTCTTCGGTGCGATTTGGGTCAACCGGCTTCATCCCGGCGCGAAACCGGCCCAGATGAAGGAACAGCAGCGCGCGATGCTCAACGATGAGCTGCGGCTCGTCGCCTCGCAACACGCTTTCAAGGCAGGGTTCCTTTCAATGCTTGGCGCACAGGCGCTGTTTTGCCTGCTTTCCTTCGTATTGACCCTCTCGTGGTCGGCAGGGCTGCTTGCCGCCACCACCGTGACTCTGGGAACCGCGGTCTTTATCGGCGTTTTTCTCTTCTACGATCGAGCTTGATCCGTGGTCGAAGAGCGCCTTACCAATAGTTTGAAAGTCCATCGTGCAGCGTTGAATCTCACCCAGGCGGATTTGGCCGAGATGATCGGCACCACCCGCAAGTCGATCAACGCCATCGAAGCCGGACGCATGGTCCCCTCGACGTTCCTCGCGTTGAAGCTCGCCCGCGCCTTGAATCTCCAGGTTGAGTCGATATTTGCGCTCAGCGTTGTTTGACGGGCAATCGCCGCGCAGGGCTAGTTGGGCCAGCCAATAAAAAGCCGCCCCGGCAAAACACCGGGGCGGCTTGAGTCAACGGGGCTTTTGCGTACCGCCGCAGCGGCAGCGAGGCCCTGGCTTATTTCTTCAGGTCAAACCGGTCCAGGTTCATCACCTTCGTCCATGCGGCGACGAAATCCTTGACGAATTTCTCCTGTGAATCGGCGGTGCCGTAGACTTCCGACTGTGCACGCAGCACCGCATGCGAACCGAACACCAGGTCGATACGGCTGGCCGTCCACTTCTTCTTGCCGGTACCACGCTCGAGGCCTTCAAACGATTCCCGCGCCTGCGAGGTGGGTTTCCATTCGGTGCGTATGTCCAGCAGGTTGCGGAAGAAGTCGTTGCTGAGCTTGCCCGGGCGATCAGTGAAGACACCCTGCGAGCCTCCATCGACGTTGGCGCCGAGCACACGCAGGCCGCCGACAAGCACCGTCATTTCCGGCTGGGTCAAGGTCAGCAACTGCGCCTTGTCGATCAGCAACGCTTCGGCTGGCACGCTGTACTTGGCTTTGACGAAGTTCCGGAAGCCGTCGGCGACAGCCTCGAGCGGTTCGAAGGCCTCGACATCAGTCTGCTCTTGCGATGCGTCGGTACGGCCCGGGGCGAAGGGCACCTTCACGGCATTGCCGGCATCTTTCGCTGCCTTCTCCACGGCCGCGCTACCGGCCAGCACGATCAGGTCGGCCAGTGAAATCTTCTTTCCACCGGCGTTGAACTCCGATCGAACGTTTTCCAGCTTGTCGAGCACTTTCTTCAGCTGCGCAGGCTGGTTGACCTTCCAGTCCTTCTGCGGCGCCAGGCGGATGCGTGCACCATTGGCACCACCACGCTTGTCCGAGCCACGGAACGTCGATGCAGATGCCCAGGCGGTGGACACGAGTTCGGCCACGGTAAGGCCCGAAGCCAGCACCTTCGCCTTGAGCGCCTCCACGTCGCTGTCATTGACCAGCGGATGGTCGGCCTTCGGCACACGGTCCTGCCAGATCAGTTCTTCGCTGGGCACTTCCGGGCCGAGGTAGCGTTCGATGGGCCCCATGTCGCGATGGGTCAGCTTGAACCAGGCCCGGGCAAAGGCATCGGCGAACTGGTCGGGGTTCTCGAGGAAGCGCCGCGAGATTTTCTCGTAGGCCGGATCCAGGCGCAGCGACAGGTCGGTCGTAAGCATCTTCGGCGCATGGCGCTTGGACTTGTCGTAGGCGTCAGGAATCAAATCACTGGCACCCTTGGCCACCCACTGGTTTGCACCTGCCGGGCTCTTGGTCAACTCCCATTCGAAACCGAAGAGGTTCTCGAAGAAGTGGTTGCTCCACTTCGTAGGTGTCTGGCTCCAGGTCACTTCCAGGCCGCTGGTGATGGTATCGCCGCCCCTGCCGGATCCGTGGCTGTTCTTCCAGCCAAAGCCCTGGTCTTCCAGCTCACCGGTTTCCGGTTCGCCGCCAACGTGTTTCGCATCGGCGGCACCATGTGTTTTGCCGAACGTGTGACCACCGGCGATAAGGGCCACGGTCTCCTCGTCGTTCATCGCCATGCGGCCGAAGGTCGTGCGGATATCGTGGGCGGCGGCGATCGGGTCGGGGTTGCCTTCCGGACCTTCCGGATTGACATAGATCAAACCCATCTGCACGGCAGCCAGCGGATTTTCGAGATTGCGCCCGTGCTCGGTGCGGTCCTCTTCGTTGCCATGTTTCTCCGCTTCCGCCGTGAGCACGCCACTTTCGTGGTCGCCGGCGTCGGACTTCTTGTCCTTGCCATAGCGATGGTCGCCACCGAGCCACTCGGTTTCGGTACCCCAGAAGACATCCAGATCCGGTTCCCACGTGTCCTCGCGGCCGCCGGCATAACCGAAGGTCTTGAAGCCCATGGATTCCAGGGCGACGTTGCCGGCCAGGATGTAGAGGTCTGCCCAGGAGATGTTGCGGCCGTATTTCTGCTTGATCGGCCAAAGCAGGCGACGTGCCTTGTCCAGGCTCACGTTATCGGGCCAGCTGTTCAGCGGCGCGAAGCGCTGTTGTCCGCGACCACCACCACCGCGGCCGTCGGCGATGCGGTAAGTGCCGGCGCTGTGCCAGGCCATGCGGATGAACAAGCCACCGTAGTGGCCGAAGTCGGCGGGCCACCAGTCCTGGGAGTCGGTCATGAGGGCGTTGAGGTCTTTCTTGACCGCCGCAAGATCGAGCTTCTTGAACGCCTCTGCGTAATTGAAGTCCGGGTCCATGGGATTGGACCTGGACGAGTGCTGGTTGAGCAGGTCAACGCGTAGTTGCTTGGGCCACCAATCCCGGTTGGTCGTACCGCCACCGGCGGTGTGGTTGAAAGGGCATTTGGCTTCGGTCGTCGACATTCGCGTTCTCTCCTTGGGGTGGGCTGGCCGGAGACGAACATAGGCGGTCGCCGGCGGGGCGTGGGGACACGTGACCCATCGATCATACGGCGACCGCGGAGATTGCAAAAATTGATTGAAGTTATGAAGACGAAAGGCAGAAGCTATCGGACTTGGGAATATTGCAATGCAGCATCCATGAGGCCGTCGAAGCCCGATGCGGTTAGTAGTCGTAGCTCACACCGAACTGCACATACCGTGGCTGCTGGCGTACCAGCGCCAGTCCGTATTTCGGATCGGTGGTGTAGGGCGCCGTGACCGAATACGGGTAAATGTTGGTCTCGGTCTGCCCGTTGTTCACGTTGTAGATGTTGGCGGTGAAAGCCAGCTTACCCGCGCCGAACGTCGGTCGCCACGTGGCACCGAGGTCGAGTTGGCGTACCCACGGAAGCCGGCCATGGCTACCGGGGGGTGAAGGCTGGCCATCGCACCAGTGATAGGACGGCGCATAGCCCACGGGATCGGTCTGGTCCGGACCGAAGTAGCCAAGGCAGGTCTTGGGCGCGCCGGACACCAGGCTCAGGTTCGCCGACACGATCCACTCGGGTGTCAGCTGGTAATACCCGAACAGTTTGAACTGGTGCTTGTGGTCGTTGCTCTGCGGGCCGTTGGTGTTGTCCATGATGGCGCCGTTGTCCCAGTCTTCGCTGGTGGACGCCGCCGTCTGCTGCAGGTCCGAGCGCAGCTGGCCTTCGGTGTTGCCGTAGCTGCGCGAGAAAACATAATCCACCTTCGCATACCATGTGCCATCGAAGGGATGCTCCAGGAAGGTCTCCAGGCCGTAGTACTTGCGCTTGAGGGCATCGAAGCCCAGTTCCTTGTTGCTCAGGCTTACATTGTGGTAATTCCCTGCCGTGTCGACCAGGTTGAAGGTATTGGCCGCACCGGGATTGAACAGCCAGCAACTCACCGGATTGCTGTCGCTGGTAACGTCGTAGCCAAGCGACTGCGCCTTGCCCAGCACGGTATCCAGGTCGCAATAATCGTCGATCGCATCGCGAAGGATCCGGCGCGTCACCTTGGCGCCATAGATCCAGTTGTCTCCCGCGGTCTTGGTGAAGCCGAGCAGGAATTCGTCCTGGTTCTCGGACTTCAGGTTCCGCGCCGTCACCGTCTTCGGATCGGGCAGGATGCCGAAGGCATTGTTCGCCGAGACGGGAGCCGACATCTGGGTCAGCCCGGTGGGCGTGCCATCGGCAGCGACCCCGCTATAGGTGTAGTACTGCGACGTGGCGACATAAGCGCCCGCCGCATTCAATGCAGGGTTCAGCGGCAGGCCCAGGTAATAGCGGCCGGCATTGGCGTAGATCTTGAAGCTCGAATCGCCATTGACGTCCCAACTGGCGCCAAGCCGAGGTGCGAGCTGTGGCTTGGTCTGGGTGATATAGGCCTGCCCATTGGCGTTGTAGTCGGTGAACTGGTCGTTGCGCAAACCGATCTTCACCAGCCACCGGTCATTCACCTGCCAGCTGTCCTCGATGTACTGCGCGCGCTGCGCCGAGCGCACGCTCGCCAGCGAGTTGGCCACGTGCTTGACCACATAGTAGCCATCGGCTCCGTTCGCATAGGCCGAGGTGGCTCCCACGCCAAGACCAGAGGACAACGGAACATCGGGCGTATCGGTCTGGCCATAGGTCCAGTAGTAGCCCGGGCCTGACGTTTGCGAGCCCTGCGCCAGGGCGCGTGCGTTCTGGTTGTCGATACCGGCGGAGATCGTGTGGTCGCCGATCTTGTAGGTCAGGTCCACGCGCAGGTTGTTGGTGTGGTTGGCGCGATCCGGGCTGAAGAGCGTTTGCACGGTCTGCGGGCTGGTAATGGCGCTGCCGCCATTGAGCGCCGGGTTCTGCGA
>NZ_DATHFX010000264.1:0-2509 GCF_035317885.1 Pinirhizobacter sp. | reverse complement strand
GCGCTTCACCATGGACCCCTCGCTGTCGACGGCCGTGATCGAGACCTTCGTGCGCCTGTACGAGGAAAAACTCATCTATCGCGGCCAGCGCCTGGTGAACTGGGACCCGGTGCTGAAGACGGCCATCTCGGACCTGGAAGTGGTCAGCGCCGAGGAAGACGGTTCACTCTGGTCGATCCGCTACGACCTGGCCGATGGCTCAGGTTCGCTGGTGGTAGCCACCACGCGTCCGGAAACGATGCTCGGCGACGTCGCCGTGGCCGTCCATCCAGAAGACGAACGCTATGCCTCGATGGTGGGCAAGACCCTGCGCCTGCCGCTGTCCGGCCGTGAGATCCCGATCATCGCCGACGATTACGTCGAGCGGGAATTCGGCACCGGCTGCGTGAAGATCACCCCGGCCCACGACTTCAACGACTACGCCATCGGCCAGCGCCACGGCCTGCCGATGATCAACATCTTCACCCCCGATGCCGCGGTCAACGACAACGCGCCTGCCGCCTACCGCGGCATGGACCGCTACGTCGCGCGCAAGGCGGTGCTGGCGGACCTGGAAGCCCAGGGCTACCTCGTCGAAACGAAGAAACACAAGCTGCAGGTGCCGCGCGGCGACCGTACCGGCCAGGTGATCGAGCCGTACCTCACCTGGCAGTGGTTCGTGAAGATGGACACCCTTGCCGCCCGCGGCCTGGAACTGGTGGAATCGGGCAAGGTCCGCTTCGTCCCGGAAAACTGGATCAATACCTACCGCCACTGGCTGGGCAACATCCAGGACTGGTGCATCAGCCGCCAACTCACCTGGGGCCACCAGATTCCCGCCTGGTATGCGGCCAACGGCGAGATCGTCGTGGCCCGCGACGAGGCTGGTGCGAAGGCGCAGGCGGCCGAACGCGGCCTGGGGGAACTTACGCGCGAGCACGACGTGCTGGAAACCTGGTTCAGTTCGGCGCTGTGGAGCCACTCCACGCTCGGCTGGCCAGACCCTGCGGCGATGGATATCGAAGGCTTCGCCCGCTATCTGCCCTCCAGCGTGCTGGTGACCGGCTTCGACATCATCTTCTTCTGGGTCGCCCGGATGATCATGATGACCGACCACTTCACCGGCGAAGTGCCCTTCAAGGACGTCTACATCACCGGCCTGGTACGCGACAAGGACGGCCAGAAGATGTCCAAGTCCAAGGGCAACGTGCTCGACCCGATCGACCTCGTCGACGGCATCGAGCTCGATGCGCTGGTGGACAAGCGTACCGGCGGCCTGATGCAACCGAAGATGGCCGAGAAGATCGAAAAGGCCACGCGCAAGGAATTCCCCGAAGGGATTCCCGCCTTCGGTGCCGACGCGTTGCGCTTTACCTTCGCATCGCTTGCCACGCACGGGCGCGACATCAAGTTCGACCTGGAGCGCTGCGGCGGCTACAAGGCCTTCATCAACAAGCTTTGGAATGCCGCGCGCTTCGTGCTGATGAATGTCGGCGACGCGCCCGTGCGGGCACCTGCACGGCCGGCCACCGAAGCTGAGCGATGGATTCTGGCACGCCTGCACCACACGGTGGCCGACGTCCACACGCAGTTCGCCGCGTATCGCTTCGACCTGGCCGCTCAGGCACTGTACGAATTCACCTGGAACGAGTTCTGCGACTGGTTCCTGGAGCTCTCCAAGCCCGCCCTGAACGGCGATGACACGGCGGCCGTCGCCTCGACCCGCCACACGCTGCTCTACGTGCTCGAAACCTTGCTGCGCGCGCTGCATCCGATGGTGCCGTTCGTCACCGAGGAAATCTGGCACGCCGTGGCGGCGCCGTTGGGACTTTCCGGCGACACCAGCATGACCCGTACCTACCCCGAGGCCGCCGATATCACCGCCGATGCCGCGGCCGAGGCGGAAGTTGAGTGGATCAAGGGCGTGCTCACCGGCCTTCGCCGCATCCGCGCCGAGATGAACATCCCGCCCGGCAAGGCCATTCCGTTGCTCCTCGCCGACGGCGACGCAAGGGATCGCGAGCGCTCGGCCAAGTTCGCAGCGCAGCTGGCCTTCCTCGGACGTGTCGAGTCTCCGCGCTGGATTGAGTCCAAGGCGGATGAACCTGCCGCTGCGGTCGCCGTGGTCGGCACCCTGCGCGTACTGATCCCGCTGGCCGGCCTGATCGACGTGGAGGCGGAGAAAACCCGCCTGGCCCGCGAAATCGCGCGCATCGAGGGTGAAATCCGCAAGTGCGAGGGCAAGCTCGGCAACGCCAGCTTCGTGGCCAATGCACCGGCCGAAGTGGTGGCGCAGGAGCGTGCGCGCATCACCGACTGGACAGGGCAGCTGGGCACGCTGCGTGAGCAGGCTACCAAGCTCGGCTAGTCCCGGGTTTGGGGGTCAGAGTAATAACTCTGACCCCGGCTACGCTGACTCCTGCTACGGCCTGGCGCTGCCCAGTGGCTTGATATCAAAGGCCATGACGATGGCCTCTTCGCGCCCCGTATGCGCGGGATAATAGTTCGGACGGCGGCCGATCTCGACGAA